>CAJXMQ010000001.1 GCA_913056225.1 uncultured Micrococcales bacterium
CGTGCTCTTGGTAGTGCTTTTCCAGTAGATCCTTCGAGGGGCTAAAAAGTTTCAAATCCTCAACCACGTACCCTTTTGCCTCGCACCTTCCTAAGATCTCGCCAATGAGATTTCTTTTCACGCCGTCAGGTTTGATCAAAACAAGTGTTGACTGCATATCAGCTCTCTCCCTCTTCCATTTTCCTCATGTAATTTTCTCGAGCCTTGTCTACTGTTCTTCCAGCAATCATCATCCAAATCCATAGGCCCGCAAATAAAGCACCGACAAAGAACATGCCCCAGATCCAAAATCCGCTAACGATCAATAGCACCTGCAACAAGGAGCCAAAAATGTACCCACCGGGCTTGCCCAAAATAGCTGGTGAGACGATCATGATCAAGGAAATGGTGAGCCCGATTCCCCACACCCATTCAGCGGGAGCAAGCTCTAAACCAAAGGCCACAAGCGTTGCAAAAAACACCACAAATGCCTCAAAAACTAAAAGAATGCTGCCCAGCGTCCTCTGAGTTGATCTAGTCCTCTTCAATCTCGGCCTCCAAGCGCTGTTTTTCTAGAATCTCTCCCAGCAGCAAAACGCTCCCGGTCACCACCACTGGTAGTTGCTGCTCCAAGGCTATATCGGTTGCATACTCCAGCGCTAATTCTGAGCCCTCAACAACCTGTGAGTCCAAACCGAGTTTTTCAGCCAGCTGCAAAATCTGCTGCGGGTCAGCAGCTCTCTCCGTCTGAGCGGAGGTGACAATAAGCTTCGTGACCTTGGGGGCGAGGATTTCCAACATCTTTGGATAGTCCTTATCTTCCATCGTTGCTAGCACGAGAACGCACGAATCAATTTCGAAGTATTCGTCAAGACTCTCAACCAGTGCACGGGAGCCGGCGGGATTATGGGCCGCATCCAGAATTGTCAGTGGTTCTTTTTGGAAAACCTGCATCCTTGCAGGCGATGTCGCATCGGCTAGCGCACTGTGCAGAATGGGCTCAGGTATTGGCTGAGTTCCACCACCTAGAAATGCCTCACAGGCCGCAACAGCTAACACCGCATTTGAAAGTTGATATTTGCCAATCAGCGGCAAAAACAAGTTTTGGTAACCAAGTTGACTGGTTTCAAAAGAGAACCTGTAGCCACCGTTTTCAGGTTTTGCGGAAACAACTTTGAAATCAACCCCCTCGAGCAAAAACTTTTGATCCTGCAACAATTTCTGCCTCAATTGGAATTCAGCTTCTTGGCTCTGAGCAGCACTCACCACAATCGAATCAGTTTTGATGATTCCAGATTTGGTCTTGGCAACCTCACTGACGGTTCTTCCAAGTTGCTTGCCGTGATCGAGATCAATCTGGGAGAACACCGCCACTTCAGACTCGACCACGTTGGTGGCATCCCATTCACCACCCATGCCAACTTCGATAATCGCCACGTCAACAGGAGTGTCTGCAAAGGCTTGAAATGCCAACAGCGTGACAGCTTCAAAAAAAGTAATCGCGGGCTTTCCCATTTCTGCCAACTTGACATCGGCTATTTCCAAGATTGGCCGAATCTGCTCCCAGTGCTCAGCGAACATCTCTTTTTCAATGGGTTCACCATCGAGAGAGATTCGCTCTGTGATGTCAATCAGGTGTGGTGAGGTGAATCGTCCAGTCCTTAGCCCGTGCTCCCGAAGAATTCGTTCAATGATTCTCGCTGTTGAGGTTTTTCCATTAGTCCCAGTGATGTGGATCACCGGAAACGCTTTTTGAGGATCTCCCAGGAGTTCAGCTGCCAACTGGACTGGATATAAATCGGGAGTCGGCTTAGCTTCACCTATTCGAGCCATTATCTGCTGGTAAGCAGCATCAAACGCCGCTTCAGGCAAGTTTTTCTAACCTAATGCTCATTTTTTGACCATCTCCAATTTCCAAATCACCTTGTTCCTCATTGGCTATCTGCAAGTTTTTAGCCAAAGTCTCGCGCATGATTAGGTCCTCGTGCGGCTTGAGGGATTTTGATCCCGACTCAGATAGGCCAAGAGTCAAATCGATGCGATCAGACACCTCCAGACCTGAATCTTTTCTCGCCTGCTGGATGTGTCTAATCGCATCCCTTGCCATGCCCTCTGCCAACAACTGTTCATCAAGCTCAGTGTCGAGAATCAAAAACCCTCCGGGCAGAATTCCGATTGCAGAGTTTTCATTGCCACCTGCCAACTGCAGACTGTATTCCTCCGGAAGCAATTCGATGCCACCTGCGGTTACTTTTCCGTCTAGCTCTGACCAATCCCCCTGCTTGCTGGCAGCAATCACCTGCTGCACCTGAGAGCCAATTCTTGGACCCAAAGCTCTTGAGTTGACATTCAATTGCTTCACCAGGCCAAATCGCTTTGCGGTTTCCTCACTCATGTTCACCAGTTCCACATTCTTCAGATTCAGCTCTTCTTGAATCAGGTCAACAAAAGGTTGAATCCCCTCGACGTTGTGGCTTGCGATTACAGCTGAACGGAGAGGCAACCTGACTCGGAGTCCTGCTTGCTTCCGAAGTGAAAGCCCGACGCTAGCAATGTCTCGAATCTCGTCCATGGAATCGATCAGGTCATCATCTGCCGGATAGTCCTTCGCCTCGGGCCAATCGGTGAGGTGAACGCTTTCACCGCTGGTTAGTCCCTGCCAGATTTCCTCAGAAATCATTGGGAGCAATGGTGCAGAAAGCCTTGAGAGGGTTTCTAGGACCGTGTAAAGGGTGTCCTGGGCATCTTCATCACCTTCCCAGAATCTATCCCTGGAGCGACGAATGAACCAGTTGGTCAACACCTCGCCGAAGTCTCTAAGCAAGTTGCTCGCCCGATAGCTGTCAAATTTCTCCATTGCTTCGGTCAAGTCCGTAATCAGCCGGTTCAACTTTCCAAACAGGTATCTATCCAGAATTTGCTCAGACGCTGTTGAGTAGCTGGCCTGGTAGTTATTGGCATTGGCATACAGGGTGAAAAAGTAATAGCTGTTCCACAGTGGCAACATGAACTGCCTTACTGCCTCCCGAATGCCCTGCTCAGAAACGGATAGGTTTCCACCGCGCAAAATGGTCGAACTCATCAAAAACCAACGCATGGCATCTGAGCCATCACGTTCAAAGACTTCTTGAACGTCTGGATAGTTTCTGAGCGACTTGCTCATCTTTTGTCCATCGTCACCCAAAACAATTCCGTGACTCACGGCATTTTTGAATGCGGGCCTATCGAATAGTGCCGTTGACAAAACATGCAGGGTGTAAAACCAACCACGAGTTTGCCCCACGTATTCAACTATGAAGTCACCTGGGAAATGAGTTTCAAACCAATCGGTGTTTTCAAATGGATAGTGAACCTGGGCGAAAGGCATAGAGCCCGATTCAAACCAGCAGTCCAAAACCTCGGGCACTCTGCGCATGGTTGACTTGCCAGTTGGGTCGTCCGGGTTTGGCCTAGTTAGTTCATCTATCTCAGGTCGGTGGAAGTCGCTAGGGGCCGCTCCAAAGTCTCGCTCCAGCTCTTCCAGTGAGCCGTAAACGTCAATTCTTGGATAGTTCGGGTCATCTGATTTCCAAACAGGAATCGGCGCTCCCCAAAATCTGTTGCGGCTAATCGCCCAGTCACGAACATTTTCTAGCCACTTTCCAAAAGATCCCTCTTTGGTGTGTTCCGGAACCCAGTTGATTTCTTGGTTCAACTCCAGCATTCGATCCCTCAGCTTGGTTGTCTCAACAAACCAGCTAGAAACAGCTTTATAAATCAAAGGGTTTTTGCATCGGTAGCAGTGGGGATAGGGGTGGTCGTAACTTGCCTGTCTGAACAGAGACCCCTGGTCTTTTAGTTTTTGAGTGATGGGTTTATTTGCATCAAAGACATGCATGCCCTCGAAGTCAGTAATCAAGGAATTAAACTCACCACGTTCATTCACGCTCACGTAAGTCGGAATACCCGCCTCATTACATAACGCTTGGTCATCTTCACCGTAGGCAGGGGCCTGATGAACAATTCCTGTTCCCTCGTCAGCACTCACATATTCACCAGTTAGCACCTGCCATGCATTCTCGGTTTCAAAACCATCTGTGTAGTAGTCAAAAATTGGCTTGTAGCGAAGTCCCGCCAGATCTGAACCCAGCACTGTTTTCAAAACAGTTAGCTCATCCGAAGACTCAACCCCAAATTCCTTTAGATACTGATCCTTGAGACTTGTTGCAATTAGATACTGCTTTCCACCAGCCTCAATTAGGGAGTATTCGATTTCTGGACCAACCGCCAATGCGAAGTTTGTGGGCAGGGTCCAGGGTGTAGTGGTCCAAGCCAAAAGCAATACGTCCTTGAAATCACCATCTGTTGTGACTGGGAAGGTGACGGTGACCGCTTGATCTTGACGATTTCTGTAGACCTCATCGTCCATTCTTAGTTCGTGATTGCTGAGAGGTGTCTCACAACGCCAGCAATATGCGAGGACTTTGAAACCTTCATAGACCAGACCCTTGTTATGCAATTCCTTGAACGCCCACAAAACACTCTCCGTGTAGTTTTTGTCCAGGGTTTTGTAGTCATTATCAAAATCAACCCAGCGAGCCTGGCGAGTTACATAGCTTCGCCAGTCTTCGGTGTATTTCAAGACAGAGGTTTTACAAAATTCATTAAATTTCTTGACACCATAGTTTTCAATTTCTGGTCTGCCACTAATTCCAAGAAGTCGCTCTGCCTCAACTTCTGCGGGCAAGCCGTGTGTGTCCCAGCCAAAACGACGATCTACCTTTTTTCCGAGCATGGTTTGAAACCTGGGCACGAAGTCTTTTACATAGCCGGTTAGCAGGTGCCCGTAGTGCGGAAGGCCATTTGCAAATGGAGGTCCGTCATAAAAAACAAACTCCTCTGCCTCTTGCTCAGAACGCTGGTCAATCGAGCGCTGGAAGGTTCCGTTTTTCTCCCAGTAGTCCAAAATTCTTTGCTCAATGTTTGGAAAAGAGGGGCTTGCATCGATGCCGGATTTTTGCTGATTGTTCCTCGGGTACATTTGCTCTTTCTAAATCTGCCAAAATAACACTGTTAATCTTAGAGAACCTTTGAAAGGGAGATCTCTTGTCATCAGTCAAGCCTAATCCGCTAAACCCCGCCAGCACACCAGAAAAAGCAGCTCTGGAGGGATTGGAACAAAAATGGAGCGATGCCTGGGAAAACCAGCAAACCTATCGGTTTGACATCGATGCCCAAAAAGAAGAGATCTATTCGATTGACACTCCCCCGCCAACTGCCTCAGGAAGCCTGCACGTAGGTCACGTTTTTAGCTACACCCACACCGACATCATTGCCAGGCACCGCAGGATGCTGGGTAAGAAAGTGTTTTACCCAATGGGTTGGGATGACAATGGACTACCAACCGAAAGAAGAGTTCAGAACTATTACGGGGTTCGCTGCGAACCAACTTTGGGATATGAAAATGATTTCACGCCTCCAATCACTGGAGGAAGCAACAAAAGTTCCCGTCCACAAGACCAGTTGCCAATCAGTCGCAGAAACTTCATCGAACTCTGCGAATCGCTGACCGAAGAAGATGAGCAAACATTTGAAACCCTGTGGCGCAACTTGGGACTAAGTGTTGATTGGACGCAGAGCTATCGAACAATTTCAGACAGCTCCCAAGCCACCAGCCAGCTAGCTTTTTTGAATAATCTAAAGCGCGGCGAGGCCTATATTTCCATGGCTCCCACGCTTTGGGATATCACCTTTAGAACTGCGGTGGCCCAAGCGGAGCTAGAGGATAGAGAACAGCCAAGTGCTTATCACCAGCTGGCTTTTGAAGGCCCCGAGGGTGAGATCTTAATTGACACCACCAGACCAGAATTGCTTCCAGCATGTGTTGCTCTGGTGGCTCACCCAGATGACGAGCGCTATCAACACTTGTTTGGTCAGACCTGCAAAACACCTTTGTTTGATGTTGAGGTGCCAATTGTTGCCCACCGACTAGCGCAGCCTGACAAAGGCACCGGTATTGCAATGATTTGTACATTCGGTGATCTGAATGACGTGATTTGGTGGCGCGAGCTCAACCTTCCTAACCGCGCAATCATTGGCTTTGACGGGCGTATTCAAACAACCGCACCCGAGGGTATTGAAGCTGACCAAGCACTTGCCCACTACCAAGAACTGGCTGGCAAAACCGTATTCTCAGCAAAACAGCGCATCGTTGAGTTGTTGCAAGAATCAGGTTCGCTGATTGGCGAAATCAGGCCGATTAATCACCAGGTCAAATTTTTTGAAAAAGGCGATAAGCCGCTGGAGATTGTCTCCACCCGCCAGTGGTATATCAAAAACGGCGGGCGTGATGAGGACCTGAAAAACAGCCTGCTGGAGCTTGGCAAGACAATCAATTTCCACCCTGATTTCATGACTGTAAGACTTGCTGATTGGATCAATGGACTAAATGGTGACTGGCTAATCTCAAGGCAGAGATTCTTTGGAGTGCCGATTCCTGTTTGGTACCCAATCAATGAACATGGTGAGACCGACTACCAAAACCCAATCACCCCCGATCAATCGCAACTTCCTGTTGACCCATCATCAGACTGCCCAATCGGGTTTGATGAGAGTCAACGAGGTCAGCCTGGCGGGTTTGAGGGCGAAAAAGACATCATGGACACCTGGGCCACCTCCTCGCTAACACCTCAGTTGGCAGCGGGATGGCTTGATAATCCAGAAATGTTTGAAAAGATTTTCCCTTATGACCTGAGGCCACAGGGACAGGACATAATTCGAACCTGGTTGTTCTCCACCCTGGTTCGTTCCCAACTTGAGCACGATCAGCTGCCCTGGAAAAATGCGGCCATCTCAGGTTGGATTTTGGACCCTGACCGCAAAAAAATGTCAAAGAGCAAGGGAAATGTAGTGGTTCCCGATCAACTACTCAAAGACCATGGCTCGGATGGGGTTCGCTACTGGGCGGCAAGCGCGAGACTGGGAACGGACACCGCCTTTGACGAGGGTCAGATGAAGATTGGCCGTCGCCTTGCTCTGAAGCTATTGAACGCTGGCAAGTTTGCACTTAACTTTGAACTTCCCGAAGAAGCTTCCAGTCCGACCGAGGCTATTGACAGGGCAGTTTTGGCGGAACTGGCTGATGTAGTTGAAAAAGCCAGCAGAGCCCTTGATGGTTACGACCACACCAAGGCCTTGGAGCTGATTGAGAGCTACTTCTGGACCTTTACCGATGACTATTTGGAAAGCGTTAAAGATCGCGCCTATGCGGGCAAAGAAGACGCCAGAGCATCTGCAGTTGTGACTTTGCGCATTGCACTTGCCGTCATGAATCGACTGCTTGCACCATTCATCCCATTCGCAGCTGAAGAAATGTGGAGCTGGTGGCAACAGGGGTCTGTTCACCAAGCGCCCTGGCCAACCACAGAAGAGCTGAAGTTTGGCGGGAACCCCGAACACCTTCGTGTTTTGACGAAATCGCTGGCTGTAATCAGAAAGACTAAATCAGATCAAAAGCTTTCCATGAAAGCTGAGATTGAATCTGCTGAACTGGCAGTGGATTCTAAAGATACTGAGTTTGCGAATGACTTATTGGCCGATTTGAAGCTAGTTGGTCGCATCAAAGAACTAAGAATCATTGATGGTGACTACGAACTGAAATCAGTTGTGTTTAGCTAGCTGATTTCTTTTTCTCGGGGAACGGAACAACCTCGGGTATAGAGCCGTTTACCACGGACTCATCAATGATCACCTTGCCCTGGCTTGCCATGGAAGGAAGCTCGAACATCAGCGGAGACAGTGTCTCTTCCAAGATGGCCCTGAGCCCGCGAGCACCCGTTTCCCTTTGAATCGCCCTGTCGGCAATCAGCTCGAGAGCCTGTGGGGTGAATTCGAGCTCAAACCCATCAAGCTCAAACATCTTTTCATATTGCTTGGTTAGTGAGTTTTTAGGTTCGCTCAAAATCGAAATGAGTGCGTCCTTACCAAGTTGGTTGACCGTGGTAACCACCGGCAAACGTCCAATAAATTCAGGAATTAGCCCAAATTTGCGAAGGTCTTCAGGTTGAACCTGATTGAAAATCTCGGCCTCGTCAGTTTTTTCCTTCAGCGGAGAATTGAAACCTATTCCTTTTTTACCAACTCGCTCGCCGACAATGGAATCTAGACCCGCAAAGGCGCCAGCCACAATGAACAACACATTTTTAGTGTCCAGCGAGATGAATTCTTGCTGAGGGTGCTTGCGCCCGCCCTGGGGAGGAACGGATGCGACTGACCCTTCCAAGATCTTCAAAAGAGCCTGTTGAACTCCCTCACCCGATACATCCCGAGTGATTGATGGGTTTTCGCTTTTTTTGGATATCTTGTCAATCTCATCGATGTAAATAATGCCCATCTCTGCTTTTTTGACATCAAAATCAGCGGCCTGCAAAAGCTTCAGCAAGATGTTTTCAACATCCTCGCCGACGTAACCAGCTTCGGTCAATGCGGTGGCATCGGCCACTGCAAAAGGCACATCTAGCATCTTTGCTAGCGTTTGAGCGAGATAGGTCTTTCCGCAACCGGTTGGTCCCATCATCAAAATGTTCGATTTTGCTATCTCTACATCATCATTATTTTTGCCCGAGCGACTTAGAGTTCCACCGGCACGAACTCGCTTGTAATGGTTATAGACAGCGACCGAGAGAGAAATCTTTGCCTGATCTTGACCGATGACGTATTCGTCCAAAAACTGCTTGATTTCACGAGGCTTTGGAAGTTCTTCCTGCAAACCTTTTGGCTTTTCGGACTTGCCTAATTCCTCTTCAATGATTTCATTGCATAGCTCGATGCACTCATCGCAGATGTAGACGCCGCCGCCGGCTATTAGTTTTCTGACCTGCTTTTGGCTCTTTCCGCAGAAAGAACACTTAAGTAGGTCCGAACTCTCTCCCAAAGTGGTCATAGCTAAACCCTATCCACTGTCAAAGACAACTTGGGTCTAGTTAGCGGAGTTTTGAATTAGCGACCCAATACGGGTTTTCTGCTTGAAAGAACCTGATCGATGATTCCGTAGTCCTTGGCCTCTGTGGCGGTAAGAATCTTGTCACGATCAATATCTTTATTAACCTGCTCCAAGCTCTTGCCCGTGTGGTGACTGAGAGTTTCCTCTAGCCACTCACGCATGCGCATTATTTCCTTCGCCTGAATTTCAATATCACTCGCCTGACCCTGGCCTCCACCACCACTTGCTGGCTGGTGAATAAGGATTCGAGCATTCGGCAGTGCCAAGCGCTTCCCCGGTGAACCGGCTGCAAGCAAAACCGCAGCGGCTGATGCAGCTTGACCGAGGCAGACAGTCTGAATGTTTGGCTTGATGTACTGCATGGTGTCATAGATCGCTGTCAGTGCGGTGAATGAACCACCTGGAGAGTTTATGTACATGGTGATGTCGCGGTCTGGATCTTGTGACTCCAATACCAACAACTGTGCCATCACGTCATCCGCACTAGCGTCATCCACCTGCACGCCCAAAAACACAATGCGGTCTTCAAACAACTTGGTGTACGGGTTGTGGCGCTTCATGCCATAGCTTGTGCGCTCTTCAAACTCTGGAAGAATGTATCTCGACTCTGGAAGAGTTACACGCTCGCCCATTGAATTTTCTATGTAGCTCACTTTTCTCCTCCGACTCCGGTGTTGGTTGTTGCAAATTTCTGAATGTGGTCGATAAAACCGTATTCCAAGGCCTCATCCGCGGTAAACCACCTGTCGCGGTCACCGTCTTCCATGATTTGCTCAACGGTTTTGCCAGTCTGCTCCGCAGTAATCGTCGCTAGCTGACGCTTCATTGAGTTAATCAGTTCCGCCTGGGTTTGAATGTCACTGGCTGTTCCACCAAAGCCACCGAGTGGCTGGTGAAGCAAAACTCTGGTGTTCGGGGTTGCATAGCGCTTCCCCTTGGTGCCGCTGGAGAGCAAAAATTGCCCCATGGAAGCAGCCATTCCAATGCCGACCGTGACAATGTCATTGGGCACGTACTGCATGGTGTCATAAATGGCCATGCCGGCTGTGATTGAACCGCCAGGAGAGTTTATGTACAGGTAAATGTCCCGTTCGCTGTCCTCAGCTGCCAGTAGCAACATTTTGGCGGCAATCTCATTGGCGTTGTCGTCTCTAACATCACTACCCAACCAGATGATGCGGTCTTTCAAAAGACGATCAAACACCGGCTGCGGTGGAGTCATTTGGGCGTTCATTAATTCTCCTCGCTGGACTAACTGAATATAGCTAACCAACTTAGAGCGAGGAATTCTCCCCTGTTCGCTTGTGGCGTTTAGCTTTCTGGAGCCTCTGGCTTTTCAAAAACCACGGCCTTGCCCTTGGTGTCGACCACCTTGGCGTTGTCAACCAGGAAGTCAAGTGCCTTGCGACGGGTTAGCTCAGAGGCAAACATGCCAATCTGTCCGTTTTGGCTAATGGTCTGAATAAAGTCATTTGGCTGCATTCCATACTGCGATGCACTCTCTACCAAGTAGTTGACCAGCTCTTGATCCTCAGGTCGTATGTCCTCGGCTTTTACCACCTCGTCCAGAACCATTTGTGAACGGAAAGTTTTCTGGCTCTCCTCAGTGACCTCGGCTCGGTGCTTGTCATCCTCTAAACGACCCTCACCCTCTAGGTGACTGTGGACTTCACGCTCAATAACCTCTTCGCTGATTGGAACCTCAACTGAGGCGAGAAGTTTCTCAACGGCTTTCTCTCTAGCCTGAACTCTTTGCTTGGAGACCATGCCCTGAAGCACTTTTTCCTCAAGGTCTTTCTTGAGCTCTTCTAAGGTGTCAAATTCACTAGCAAGCTGAGCAAAGTCATCGTCTGCCTTTGGCAGTTCGCGCTCTTTCACGCTCTGCAGGGTGACATTCACCTCGGATTCTTTGCCGGCATGCTCGCCGCCAACCAAAGTTGATTTGAATGTAGTGGTTTCACCCGCAGTGAGAGTCAGCAGAGCTTCATCGATGCCATCTAGCAAGTTGCCAGAACCAATTTCGTAGCTGATGCCCTCGGCTTCGTCAATAACCTCGCCGTCAATGCTGGCCTTTAGGTCAATTGAGGTGAAATCGCCGGTTTTCGCCGGGCGGTCAACTGTGACTAACGAACCGAAGCGAGCACGAAGCGCATCCAGCTCTTCATCAACGTCTTTTTTGGAGACCTTGGCAGCCTCGACCTCAAGCTCTAGACCTTTATAGTCGGTGAGAGTGATTTCTGGCCTAACCTCTACCTCTACCTCGACCTCTAAATTTCCCTCAAGGGTCTTCTCGTCTGGTGATTTTTTGACATCTGCGGATGGCTGGCCAAGTGGCTGCAAATCAGCCTCGGCTAGAGCCTGGCGATAAAACTCGTCAAGATTGTCGTTGATTGCCTGGCCAATGATTGCACCACGGCCCACTCGCTGGTCCAGAATAGGAGCGGGGACCTTGCCTTTTCTAAATCCAGGGATGTTTACCTGAGTTGCAATCTCCTCGTAAGCCTTGTCCAAAGCAGGCTTGAATTCATCCGGAGTTACCTCGAATGTGATCTTTGCTCTGGTTGGATTTAGGCGCTCGACACTAGTTTTCAATATTCTCCTGAAATAGTTTTTTTGTTTCAGTCGGGGTGACAGGACTCGAACCTGCGATCCCCTGCTCCCAAAGCAGGTGCGCTAGCCACTACGCTACACCCCGGATCAAGTTGAAATCTTAGTCGATTGCAACCTTCGAAAGTCTAGCCTACTATTATGGAGTTCTGTCTTGCGGATGTAGCTCAATGGTAGAGCCTCAGTCTTCCAAACTGATGGTGCGGGTTCGATTCCCGTCATCCGCTCCAATTCAGGCCTGACAGGCCGGACACCAGTAAAGTTTTCTGGCTTGCATCAGCGTTATTGAAACCATGGTTGAACACTCTCGGCACTTCAAACCCTGTCGCTTGTAGACGTAATAGCGGTCAGCAACTTTGGGTCTTCCCCGTAATTTGTCTTCTCGAGTGAGCATGATTCCTTTTTTCACTCCAATTTTCATCAGCCTCTGAGCGTCGGTCCAGATTGTTTCTAAAACCTCTTCAGATACCTCCTTGCCTGGAGTGAAGGGCGACTGGCCAGCCCTGAATAACAACTCAGCCCGGTAGACATTTCCAATGCCGGCAATGATTTCTTGATTCATCAAAAGCTGACCGACGCTCACCTGGGATTTGGAGACGCGATGAATAAAGTCCTTCTTTTTTTGCCTCTTGGGATCTGGCTGCAGTGGATCTGGGCCCAGTCGTGCTGTTATTTTTCTAACCTCGGAGGAAGTCAAGACCTCGCATGCCGTTGGTCCGCGCAAATCTGCAACATCAGTTTCACTAGTTATTCTCAATCGAACCTGGCCGACTGGCTCTGGAGGGTCACCAGAGTAGTTTCTAAACCCCCATTTTCCATAAATCCCAAGGTGTATTCGCAAGAAAGACTTGCCTTCAAACTCGGCAAATAGCTGCTTTCCGTGAGCTTTGGCTTTGATTAGCTTTCTTTCGTTCAACACCTCAGCACCGCCCGCAAACCTCCCCTGCGGGGAGGATATTTTTAGCTGTTTGTCAGCGAATAGCTCATTTAGTTTTTTCGCGTGACGATGAACAGAGTGACCCTCGGGCAATTAGTAGAGCACCTCGCCAGTTGTTTCATAGTGCTCGATTTTTCCAATGCGACGGACGTGTCGCTCATCATTGCTAAATGGTTCAGCAATGAAGTGTTGGATCAGCTCCAAAACTTCTTGCTCACTGTGCTGACGAGCACCCACTGCACAGACATTCGCATTATTATGCTCACGCGCAAGCTTCGCGGTGGATTCGTTCCAAATCAGGGCTGCTCTGATGCCTTCGACTTTATTTGCAGCCATCTGCTCGCCGTTTCCGCTGCCCCCAAGCACAATTCCCAGTGACTGGTCGTTATTGCTCCAATCGTTACTCACCGCTATTGCTGCTGCAATGCAGAACCCAGGGTAATCATCCAGCGGGTCGTAATCGCTTGGGCCGTGATCAATAACCTCGTGACCTAGTTTTCGAAGCTCGGCAATCAAAAATTCACTCAGCTCCATGCCGGCGTGATCAGTTGCGATGTGGATTTTCAAGATATTTTCCTCTCAATATTCTGTCTAATTTTTTCCGCTTGATTAGTTCTAATTAGTATCTTGCGCCGCTCTAACTGCAAGCTAACCGCTTCTCCCGCAGACGAAATAAAAGCAAGGTCGCCCGATGCATTCAGGCGCAAGCCCCATCCGCCAAAATCCATTGGAAGAACCTTCTCCACCCCCACAGAAACAATCTCCGATAATTTCAATTTTAGAAGCGGTATTTTTAGGGATCTGATTTCCACTGCTGAATCGGAAACGATGACCCTCGGAGGTGTCAGCAAAGCCAATAAAATCAATAGCGTCGGGAAAAGAAATACTAAAAACCAATTGGCGTTGAGGGTCGCTTGATTTGCACTCGTGAGGTCAAGCTGTAGCAACAAAATCCACAAACTGATCGCCAAAAAACTTCCAGCCATCAAACTTGTTAGCCATCCAAAGACTGTGGCCAGCTTGTTGCCACCGATTTTCCTAGAAAGAAAAACTCCGAGTAGTGCGGGAATGGCAATCAAGATCGCATTGATTGTCACAGATGAGGAAAAACTCATGAATCCATCAGCTTGGCCAGAGAAACCAAAGTGGATGGCAAGTGGGTCAGGAAGTCGATCTCTCAAAGCAAAGGCAACAGCTAGATAAGCACCAGCCATGGCAACTGGTAACAGACTAATTAGAAGAAACATGATTACTTCCTCTCGAGCTGAGAGCGGGTAACCCATAACAATACGCTTGCCGCAATGCTCGTGAAGATAACGTATGTGAGTGTCAACGCTTGCAAGTTCATTGCAGTCACTGCTGGTGCCGCCAAAGCAGCAATAACCATTGAAAACTCTCCACGAGCGGTTAGGAAAGCGCCAGCTCTTCGCCAGCTCATTCGGTCACTCAAATCTCTGGTTACCCACCAGCCGGTTAGCATCTTGCCAACTATGCCGAAAACCAGCATGACCAGCGCCAGCGGAATAACCGCTGGGACGTCTCTGGGGTCAGTCGATAGACCGAAAAAGACAAAAAAGATGGCGGCAAAAATATCTCGAATTGGGCCAAGCCTTGCCCTTGCAGTTTCTGCAACCTCACCGGTGAGTAGTAGGCCTATCAAGAAAGCTGCCACCACACCGCTGAATCCAATCAGGTCGGCAAGTCCTGCAGCTAAAAGTGCTGCGCCGAAAACAGTTAAAAGTAAGGCACCTGGTTCGTTTGGATTCAAAATCCTGGTAATCCGATTACCTCCTTTGAAGCTAAGCAGAATGACCAAACCGGTGATTGCCAAAGCGACTCCAACCGAAATCAACCCACTTACCGCGCTAACTCCTAAAACCAACGAGGTAAGCAAGGGAAGATACGGCGCCAATGCAAGATCTTCAAAAACCAAAATTCCGATTGCCCGCTTTGCCACCTCGGATCGCATCCAGCCCATTTCTCTAATCAACTGGGCGGCGATACCACTCGAGCTTACGTAGGTGATTCCAGCCAGCGCCACCGCTCCGACCCATCCCCAGCCAAGAAGCAAGCCAATAACGAACCCTGGGGTCGCGTTTAGGACAAAATCAACAACACCCGCGCTTCTTCTCTCGGTAAAGGCCTTTGCCAAGTCATATGAGGAATATTCCAAACCGAGCAGCAAAAGCAGCAAGATGGCACCAATTTGAGAGCCGGTGCTCAAGAAATCCTCACTCAAGGAAACTGGAATCAGTCCACCATCGCCAAGCATGAGACCAATTAGCAAAAATACTGGCACCACGGAGAACTTCAATTTGGCCGCTATAAACGAAATTACGCCAAGAGCCAGCAGCATCGCGCCGATCTCGGCCAAGATCGCCGGGGTGTCACTACCTACCTCGGTTGCTGTCAGCGGAAACATACTTCATTATCCCAGTAGCGAAACAAGCTCGTGTTACGGGCTTGGAAATTATGCTGAGAGAGTTGAAAGGAAGATTTTGCCAGGTCAAAACCTAACCCGCTCAGAAGCCCAGGCTCGTGCGGAACTCATCGAGGTAGACAGCTACCAAGTCCAACTCAAGCTTTCGGCGGACTCCGAAACCTTTTTCTCTAAGACAGAAATCAAGTTCTCGGCAACCGCTGGAGCCAGCTCCTTCATCGATATATCTGCCGAAGAAGTTCACCTGATCCAGCTCAATGGTGAGGTTTTGCCCAAGGAGTTATTCTCCAATCACAGGATTGAACTTCCAAACCTTGATACCGAAAACAATCTGCTGATTGAAGCCACCTTTGCATTCACAAACTCGGGTGAGGGCCTACATCGCTTTGTCGATCCGGTAGATAACGAGACATATTTGTATAGCCAGTTTGAAGTTCCTGACTCCAGGAGGGTTTTTGCGGTCTTTGAACAACCTGACCTAAAAGCGCATTTTCAATTCACCGTGTCTGCTCCCAGTCATTGGAAAGTCACCTCAAACTCCCCAACTCCCGAACCAGAGGCACTCGGCGACGGATATTCGAAATGGGAATTCACGCCCACACCAAAAATCTCTAGCTACATAACTGCCATTATTGCCGGACCATACCAACAGTGGAGCGACAGCCTAGTTTCAAAAAACGGTTCAGTGGTTCCACTGGGAGTGTTTTGCAGGCAGTCGCTCGCTGAATACATGGATGCTGATTACATCTTTGAAAAAACCAAACAGGGTTTTGAGTTCTATGAAAACTTGTTTGACTACCCATACCCCTTCGAAAAATATGACCAACTATTTGTTCCAGAGTTCAATGCTGGTGCGATGGAAAATGCTGGTGCGGTGACCTTCGTTGAAAACTACGTATTCCGCTCAAAAGTGACTGACGCCACGAGAGAGCGTCGGGTTGTAACCATCTTGCATGAGCTTGCACACATGTGGTTCGGTGACTTAGTAACAATGAAGTGGTGGAATGACCTGTGGCTGAACGAGTCTTTTGCCGAGTACGCCTCAACGCTTGCAACGGTTGAAGCAACTGAATGGACCGGCGGTTGGACCACCTTCTCAAGTCTTGAAAAAAACTGGGCCTATCGCCAAGATCAGCTTCCTTCAACTCACCCAATTGTTGCCGAGATATCTGACCTTGAAGATGTGCAGGTAAATTTTGATGGCATTACCTACGCCAAGGGTGCAAGTGTTTTGAAGCAGCTAGTGGCCTACGTGGGACAAGAGCAGTTCTTTGAAGGAATTGCCAACTATTTCAAAAAACACCAGTACTCAAACACAGTTCTCAGTGACCTACTGGATGAACTAGAGGCGACATCGGGCAGAGACTTAAAGCAATGGTCAAAACTCTGGTTGGAGACGGCCGGCGTAAATTCAGTTTCAGTTGATTTAGAAACGGATGCTTCAGATTTGATAACCAAGTTTGAGTTGAAGCAATCCGCACTGAGTGATTATCCAACAATCAGGCCCCACAGAATGGGAATTGGTTTCTATTCGGGTGATTCAGAAATAACCCGTGAGGACTATCTGGAAATTGACCTTGAAACGGAAAAGCTGAGTCTGGATCAGCTGATTGGAAAACACCACCCAGGGATGATTTTGCTCAACGACCAGGATTTGGGATATCTGAAGGTAAGACTTGATGAAAAATCTCGAAAATTTGCAATTGAAAATCTTGGAAGATTCTCAGACCCTCTTGCAAGAAGTGTTATCTGGACATCGTTTTGGGACAGCGCAAGAGATGCAGAGATTCCGATTACAGAATTCATTGACCTGGTAGTTGGAAACATAGATAAAGAGACCGAGTCCACGACACTACTAACCCTGATTCGTCAGCTGATTACCTCGGTAACCCTTTACCTGCCGGAATCAATCAGAAAGCAACACCAAGACAGGGTTGCGAGTGAGCTGATTGCATTGACCGAGAAAGCTGCACCGGGCTCTGACATGCAGTTTCAGCTTCTAAAGGCAACTGCCCAAATAGCAACCCTAGAGCACGCTGCATGGGTAGCGGATGTGCTATCCGGAGAACGAGAAATCGCGTCTCTGGAAATTGACCAGGATCTTCGCTGGGAGCTCATGGCCTCACTGGCGACCCTTGGTCAAATTGGCATTGAGGAATTAGAAAAAGAGCTCAAAAAAGACAACACCGCCAATGGCCAGAAGGCATTTGCCTTGGCAAAAGCGGCCTTGCCTGGATTGGAAAACAAACAGAAAGCATGGACCGAGCTGGTTGAATCAGACACTCTTTCCAATGCCATGGTTGAAAACGGTTCAAGAGGCTTCACCCGAGTAGATGACAGCAAAGAGTTACTGCCCTTTGTTGATAAATATCTGCAACAGGTGGAGGAGATCTGGGACAACAAGACATTCAGCATTGCGGAATCACTTTTGCTGAATCTTTACCCGATCGAAATTGTCAGCCAACAGCTTCGTGACAAAACGGCCGAAGTCATCAAGAAAGACTCGATTCAGTCAAAGCCGGCGCTGAGACGAATTTTGGTTGAGCATCTGGCAAACTTGGACCGAGCGTTAGCCTGCCAACACAGAATGGAGAGCTAAATGGACTTCCAACAGTTTTTGCAAGATTGGGAACCCCTAATCCGGATCACCTTTATAGTTCTTGGCGCCATAATTCTTGCCATTGTGTTGCGCATAAGCTCCAGAAGAGTTGTCAACGCGATTGTTCAGGGTGTGAATACCCATGCCAGAGAGATTGCGGACAAGGTAGTTGAGGAACAAAGGATTCTTCAGAGAACGAAGACCATCGCAAATGTTTTAGATAACTTCATATTGTGGGGAATCACCATCACCTCGATTGTGATGATTCTCAGTGAATTAGGTGTTGATATTGGCGCCCTAATCGCCGTTACTTCAATTTTGGGAGCCGCAATTGGCTTTGGTGCCCAGTCGCTGGTGAAGGATATTCTTAGCGGAATCTTTATTGTGTTTGAAGACCAGTATGGAATCGGAGACTGGGTAGACCTTGGCGAGGCAAACGGAGAAGTCGAGAAGGTTGGACTTCGAATCACGGAGCTGAGAGATGTTCACGGAACCCTTTGGTTTGTAAGAAACGGTGAAATTCTACGAGTCGGAAACTACACGCAGGACTGGGCAAGAGCATTGCTTGATCTGCCATTCAGTTACGAAAATGACATCGACAAAGTGAACGCAATCATTTCAAACGTTGCTACAGAACTCGCCACAGACACCCAGCTTGGGCCTGCAATCCTTGGTGATCCAGAGATCTGGGGCATGGACTATGTGAGTGGCGAGCAGTTTGTTATCCGAGTAGCACTGACCACCAAACCATCCAAGCAGTGGGCAGTCACAAGAGAATTGCGCTCAAGACTGAAAACGGCATTTGATAAAGAGGGAATCGCTTTGCAAAAAGCCACCCGAATCAACCTCTCGAACTAAGCCTTGGATTCTCAAACATTTCAGCAACTCGGTGGCGAACAAACTTTTTCCACGATCGCCAGAGTGTTCTATCAGGGCGTGAAAGCAGACCCTGTTTTGCATGAGATGTATCCAGAGGCGGACCTAACCGCCGCCGAAGAACGCCTCCGCATGTTTTTAGTTCAGTACTGGGGCGGAAAAACCGAGTATCAAGAAAAAAGAGGGCATCCCCGACTAAGAATGCGTCACTCTCCCTTCAAGATAAATCCCAATGCAAAAAACCACTGGCTGAAAGCCATGAGAACGGCAGTCGATGCAGCTGAGCTTTCAGAGGCTGATGATGCCCTGGTTTGGGACTATTTCGAAAGAGCCGCACTTGCGATGGTGAACACTTTCGAGGATTAGGAAATTCGGCTGGATTCTTTGGTTAAGACATGACCAAAGCTGGAGGAAAGCCTCAGCCAATTACTGGTTTTATAAACGTTGACCGGTTCATCCTTGACCAAAAACCCAAGACCAGCCATTGCAAATGCCGCGGCTCCGGGCAACATCAGGCCAATGTCCACAGGCCTTGACCAAATCTGTGCTCTGATTCGAGCTGCAACCGGACCACCCACCTGATCCGGGAGTGATTCCGCCACGTCCTTGATGCCTTTTTTGGCCCACTCGCTGATCTGCTCTCCCGATATCTGTTCAACCAACTTCCAACCATTCCGCGGGGCTGAAATGCCTGTCCAGGAAGCTGGCTTGTGATCCAGAGGAACTTCCAAGTGCAGGCTTTGCTCTGCTTGCGGAAGTCTTTGCAAAACCTCGGATATCAGAACTACCGAGTCCAATTCGGTGGGCTCTGCAAGCTTCAAAGTTCGCATGCCAATTGCCGTGGGGCCATCTGCGAAAAGATTAGAAGTAAAAATTGGAGCAACCGAAACCGCTAGAACATCACCGAATGCACGCAGCCTAACCACGCCATCCTCGTCCATTTTCTTTGCCCTGGACAAAAAGTTAGTCAGGTCGGTGGCTTGCTCGGGTGCGGTAAGGGAGAGTGCTGGCTTCATCAGACCTCTAAACTAATGCAAGGAAAGCGTGCAGATATGAATCAATCACCAATTACTCAGCTGAGAAAGACTTTAGAACTTACACAGCTAGAGGAAAACCGATTCCAGGGCTCAAGTCTTTGGATGCCCCACGGAAGGGTCTTCGGTGGCCAAGTAATGGCTCAGGCTTTGGCGGCTGCAACCAAAACAGTTGATGAATCCAGACCGGTTCACTCCCTCCACGGTTATTTCCTAAGGCCAGGGGATGTTGATCAGGACATTATTTTTGACGTAGAAGTACTTCGGGATGGAAGGTCTTTCTCAGCTCGCAGGGTGCAGGCCATTCAAAATGAAAAAGTAATTTTTTCGATGATTTCAAGTTTTCAAATAAGTGAGGCTGGCCCTGATCATCAAGTCGGCCCAACAGGCGATCACGGAGATCCGGAGAAGCTACCAAGTGCTAAACAGTTGCTTGGGGAAATTGATCACCCTAGTGCCCAATACTGGGCACACAGCAGGCCCTTCGACATTCGTCATCATCCAGATGACATTTATCTAAAGGTTGAAAACGACTCGCCTCAGCAAAGCGTTTGGGTGAAAACTCTAGAGCCAATCGAATTAGCCCCAGAGATGCATGCGATTGCCCTCGCTTTTGCAAGTGATTACACAATCTTGGAATCTGGACTCAGAAAACATGGAATTAGCTGGGCCCACAGAGGAATGGCAAGTGCATCATTAGACCACGCGATGTGGTTCCACCGACCAGCAGATGTCAATTCTTGGATGCTCTACGAGCAGCAATCCCCTTCCACTCAAGGCTCGAGGAACCTGAACTTCGGAAAGATTTATCAAGATGGACAGCTGGTCGCCTCAGTTGCCCAGGAGGGCATGCTGAGGGTTCCAGGGAACTAGTCCCTGGTTAGACGCCTGTAGGTTGTGCGATGAGGCTTTGCTGCCTCCTCACCTAAACGCTCAACCTTGTTCTCCTCGTAGGACTGGAAGTTTCCTTCAAACCAGTACCAGTTATCAGGATGTTCTTCGCTTCCCTCATAAGCAAGAATGTGGGTAGCCACGCGGTCCAGAAACCACCTATCGTGGGTGATGACCACAGCGCAGCCAGGAAATTGCTCCAAGGCGCTTTCTAAACTTCCCAAGGTTTCAACATCCAAATCATTGGTGGGCTCATCCAACAGCAATAGGTTCCCACCCTGCTTCAACGTAAGAGCAAGGTTTAGCCTGTTGCGCTCACCGCCAGAAAGGACTCCTGCTGGTTTTTGCTGATCTGGGCCCTTGAACCCAAATGCCGCAACGTATGCGCGGGATGGCATTTCAACATTTCCAACCTTGATGTAATCAAGTCCATCTGAAACTACTTCCCACAGAGATTTCTTGGGGTCAATGCCAGCGCGACCCTGGTCAACGTAGCTGATTTTCACGGTCTCACCGATCTTCAACTCTCCGCTGTCAATCTCTTCTTGACCAACAATGCACTTGAAAAGAGTTGATTTTCCGACACCGTTGGGGCCAATGATTCCAACAATGCCGTTTCGTGGAAGCCTAAAACTCAGATCAGAAAACAGTGATCGGTCGTCAAAACCCTTAGCGATTGAATCTGCCTCGATGACAACATCTCCTAGACGCGGTCCGGGAGGAATCTGGATTTCTTCAAAATCAAGCTTTCTGGTCTTTTCTGCTTCGCTCGCCATTTCCTCGTAGCGTGCCAACCTAGCTTTGGACTTTGTTTGTTTGGCCTTGGGTGACGACCTTACCCACTCCAATTCTTCTTTTAGGCGCTTGGACATCTTGGCGTCTTTTTTGCCCTGAACCTGCAATCTCTCCTGCTTTTTCTCAAGGTAGGTGCTGTAGTTTCCCTCGTATGGGTAGGCACGTCCTCGGTCCAATTCCAAAATCCACTGGGCAACATTGTCTAGAAAGTAACGGTCGTGTGTAACTGCCAACACGGCACCTGGGTATTTGGCAAGGTGCTGCTCCAGCCACAAAACACTCTCAGCATCAAGGTGGTTGGTCGGCTCGTCTAACAAAAGTAAATCTGGTTTTTCTAAAAGCAATTTACACAGAGCCACTCTTCTGCGCTCTCCACCGGAAAGATGAGTCACTGGTGAATCACTTGGTGGGCAGCGCAAAGCGTCCATCGCTTGCTCTAGTTGGTTTTCTAGGTCCCAAGCATCCAGCCGATCAATTTCTTCTTGAAGCTTTCCCATTTCCTCCAAGAGAGTGTCGTAATCGGCATCTGGGTTGGCAAGTTCCTCTGAGATCTGGTTGAAGCGGTCAACCTTGGCGATGGTGTCTTTGACAGCCTCCTGGACATTGCCAAGAACTGTTTTTTCCTCGTTCAGGGGAGGCTCTTGCAACAAAATCCCTACCGAATGACCAGGAGCCAAGCGCGCTTCACCATTACTGGGCTGATCCAGACCAGCCATAATTTTCAAAACTGATGATTTTCCAGCGCCGTTGGGCCCAACGACACCTATTTTTGCTCCGGGATAAAACGCCAGTGTGACATCGTCAAGGATTACCTTGTCCCCGTGCGCCTTACGGGCGCTAATCATCTGATAGATAAATTCAGCCATTTGTTACTTTCCAATTCGAAGTGAATGCCCTCAAATTGTAGTTGACTGTGTTAGCTAGCTGCTGAGGCCAGCTCTTCAGATTCTGCTGATTGGTAGACAGTTCTCTCAAAGACACTTGTGCCCCAAGTCAAATCGTGGCCGATGCCGAGTGCTTCTATCTCCACACTGGTTCCAGTTTTCTCTCCGTTGTCCCAGTCTTTTACTCGAATCCGACCGTTCACAATCACGCGTTGGCCTTTCTCCAGACTGGCAGACATGTTTTCAGCAATCCTTCTAAATCCGATTACCGTGTACCAATTGGTGTGAGAGTCTTCCCACTGAGCCAACTCACGGTTATAACGTCTGGTTGTGCAAACCAATCTGAATGAGGTTATTGGATATCCATCCTTGGTGGTTACTGTTCTTGGGCTGGTGGCAACCAAGCCCTGCAATGAAACTGTTTCTTGCATGTGATTCTCCTTTCGAACTGAATTCAGTTTGAAAGAATTTAGAAGCTGCAAACTAGCCTGAAACACAACTGTTGATAAGTGGCCAAATAAATACTTGTTAGCGCATTAGTTCAGAAAAACTTGACCTTACCTTGGCAAGTTTTGGAGATACCACTGCAATGCAGTATCCCTGACCGGGGTTTTTAGCAAAATAATCTTGGTGATAGCCCTCTGCTTCGTAGAAAACATCCAGCGGAACTATCTCGGTGACGATATTGTCTCCCCAGATTTCTTTTGATCGCTCGAGTGCCTCCTCAAACAAAAGCTTCTGACCCTCGTTTTCATACATCATGCTCGAGCGATACTGGCTACCAACATCTGCACCCTGTCGATTTAGCTGTGTTGGGTCATGCAGAGTGAAGAAAATGTCCAGTATTTTTGCTGACGAAATCACGCTCGGATTGAACTCAACCTGCAGCACTTCGGCGTGTCCTGTGTCGATTGTGCAGACCTGTTCATAGGTCGGATTTGGGATGTGCCCACCGGCATAACCAGCTATTGAAGTTTCGACTCCAATAACATTTCTATAAACTGCGTCCAAACACCAAAAACATCCGCCACCAAGAGTAAATTTTTCCATGTCTCTAGCCTAAGCTTCTCTGGTGCTTAAACTAAATTCAGCGGTCATAGATTGACCCAGCGGTATCCGCTACTGGGGGCTTTCTATGCGGTGCTAGCAGCTTTCTTATTTGGTATAAATGGCGCAACCTCCAAAGTTGCCATTACCACCGGGTTGACTCCGGAACAGGTCGTATCCGTTCGCACCCTGACCGCTGCCCTGCTGGCACTGGGTTGGGCAATTGCCAGAAACCCCCGATTGTTAAAAATCCATATCTCCGATCTCCCTCGGCTGATGATTTTGGGAGGCATCGGAGTGGGTGCATTGCAATGGACATACTCAATTGGTGTTTCTAATCTGCCAGTGGGCATTGCGCTACTCATCGAATACACCGCAGTGATCATGATTCCGATTGCAACTTTCTTGTTTTTCAAAGAAAAAGCGAAGCCGCAACTTTGGGTTGGCGCGTTTTTGGTGGTTATCGGCCTAGTGATGGTCAGTGAGATCTGGGCTGGAGGACTAAATCCAACGGGTGCCATTTTTGCATTCGGGGCAGCACTTTGTTTGACCTATTACTTCATTGGTGCTGAGCGCATCCAAAGAAGAGTGAGCACCACGGCGGTGATGGTCTATGCCATCGGCACCGCAGCGATCATGTTTTTCATCTTTGCAGACTGGGGAAGCCTGGAGCCTGGGGCGTTACAGCAAACAGTCAATCTAATGGGAAACCTTGAAGGATTTGACGTTCCGCAGTGGTGGTTGATGGTTTGGCTTGGGATTATGGGAGCCTTCCTGCCAATGCTTTTCACTTATCTCGCCGTCAGACACATCTCATCAACGGTTATGGGGGTGATTTCAACGAGTGAGGTTCTGTTCGCGTTTTTGTTTGGTTTTATCTGGCTTGGGGAAACGATTGGCATCATTCAAACCATCGGGGGTATCGTGGTACTAACAGGAATATTTATCGCGCAAACCTCACGAGTTAGGCGTTTAACACGTAGAAACGGAGAAATCAATGTCAACAGTAGACCTAACGCTGGAGGACTTCGAGAAGACAGTACTGTCTGAGGGAATTACCTTTGTAGATTTTTGGGCAGAGTGGTGCGGTCCTTGCAAGTCATTCGCCCCAATTTTTGAAAAAGCCAGCGAGGACAACCCTGAGCTGACATTTGCCAAAGTCGACACCGAAGCAGAGCAGCAGCTTTCACAGATGGCTGGCATCTCTTCGATTCCAACCTTGATGATTTTCAGAGACGGCATCTTGTTGTTCAACCAGCCTGGAGCGCTCCCAGCGCCTGCGCTAGAAGAACTGATTGGCAAGGTTCAGGATCTTGACATGGATGAGGTAAAGGCAGAGATCGCCAAAGAGCAAGCTAAAGGTGAAGAATAATTCACTAGCCATGCTGGCCACGGTGGCCGGCGTTGGTGTCTTGGCCTGGTGGGTGGGATTTTTCGACCCCCAGACTTGCTCACCCGATGTTCAACTTGAGGGCTGGACATCATGCGAACAAATTGCTAACCAGCAGGGAATCGCCTTTTGGCTTTTAGTCGGAATAGTCCTCTTCGGAGTGATAGTTACCAGCATTGGAGCCAGAAGAAAAAATAAGAGAGACAAATAGTCCTCAAAGCCTTAATTTAGGGGCTATTTTTCTTCTTTTTTGCCTGGTGATGTCTTGAGCTTGCAATCTCATGCAGGAATAGCAAAATCCAGGAGAGTCGTTGCTTAATATAGATAATTGTCTATATAGTGATTTCATGAGCGAATTCAACTACACAAAGTGCTCCAAGCCTTTCCAGAGCCAGCAAGAGGCACGAGATTTCATGCTGGAGAAGAAATTCAAGGGTTCGATTCTTGCCCGAGAGGATGGGAATTTCACAGCTGTTTGCCCAACCTATCCAGAGGGCTATTACCCAGATGCAGTCACGGTGGAAGTCATCGAGGAAAAAGATTTTAAATCGCTGCAAGTAGTTGATGCCGATTGTTGTTGATTTGATTCGAAATGGGCACTGTTAATCCCTAGACTTTGTGCATGTCCATCAGCGAAAACACTGCAAAGTCATCCCCCGAAATTGACAAGCTAACCGAGCAAAGCATCGAGCTTGCCAGAGCTTGGACCAACCAGGCTTCGAAGGCCAAATCTTCACCAGCTGCCGAGAGGTTAGCCGGGTTATTGGCCGATCCAGATGGTTTGGATTTTGCCGTTGGCTTTATCGATGGTGTTGTCAGGCCTGAAGACCTGAGGGTTGCAGCCAAATCACTAAACAGGGTTAGCAAACGAATCCCAAAGTTCCTTCCCTTGCCACTCAGAGCATTGGTGAGACTCGGGGGGTTGGTTGCACCAATACTCCCCTGGCCAGTGATTCCCATTGCCAAAACAGTTCTTCGCGGTTTTGTGGCTCACCTGGTGATTGATGCAAGTGATACCAAGCTCACCAAGTCATTGAACAAGATAAATAAAGACGATGTCACTTTGAATATAAACCTGCTTGGTGAAGCAGTTCTGGGCGTATCCGAAGCCGAATCCAGATACAAAAAGTTGAAAACACTTCTTGAGAGAAAAGATGTTAATTATGTCTCTCTCAAGGTCTCCTCAATCATTGCCCCTCATCCCGCATGGGCATTTGATGAGTCAGTGGAGCAGATAGTTGAAACCATTAGGCCTCTTTATCGAATTGCCGCAGGCTCCAACCCTCAGAAATTTATCAACCTAGATATGGAGGAATACAAAGACCTCAGGTTGACCATTGAGGTGTTCAAAAAAATTCTCTCCGAGGAAGAGTTTCACAAACTAAAAGCCGGGATTGTTCTGCAGGCATACCTGCCAGACGCTCTCGATGAAATGAAAAACCTGCAGGATTGGGCTGCGAAGCGAGTTGCTGCAGGAGGATCAGCGGTGAAGGTAAGACTCGTGAAGGGTGCGAACCTGCCCATGGAATTGGTAGATGCAGAAATGCACGATTGGCCAATTGCAACGGTTGAGTCAAAGCAGGCAGCGGATGCCAACTTCAAAAGGGTTTTGAACTACTCACTCACCGAAGAGAGATCCAAAAACATCAGGATTGGCATTGCCGGACATAACCTTTTTGATCTGGCTTATGGCTGGCTGTTGGCCCAAAGTCAAAACTGCACCGAGGGCATCGATGTTGAGATGTTGTTGGGAATGGCAGAGGCTCAGGCAGAGGCCGTTCAAAAAACGGTTGGAGGGCTGGTTCTTTACACTCCAGTTGTTCACCCCAGTGAATTTGATGTGGCAATCGCCTACCTAATCAGAAGACTAGAAGAGGGCGCCAGCCAAGAAAACTTCATGAGTGGACTATTCGAGCTAGACAAGAACACTGGGGTTTTTGAAAGAGAGCAACAGCGTTTTATCAATTCGGTGATGGATCTTACAAAACCTGACCCCAAGCCCAATCGCACAGCACGCTCTGTTCCCGCAAAGCCACAGTCCGAGTTTGAAAACGTGCCAGACACTGATCCCTCCGTGCCAGCAAACGTTGAATGGGCAATGGGTATTCTGGAGCGAGCCAAAAACAGCAAGCTGGGTCAAAAGGAAACCGAAGCCGACATGCTGAAAAGTGAGGCGGAACTTGAAAAGACAATTGCCAAGGCAGTCAAGGGTCACGCCAAGTGGCAGAAACTTGGGCTTGAGAAAAGAGTCCAGATTCTCAGAAACGTTGCAATCGAATTGGAAAAAAGCCGCGCCGATTTGCTTGAGGTTATGGCTAATGAGGCTGGCAAGACAATTGAACAGGGAGATCCTGAAATAAGCGAGGCAATTGATTTTGCCAATTACTACGCCCAGCTTGCCGAGGACCTAGCTAATCTGGACGGTGCTGTTCATGAGCCGGAACAGATTGTCTTAGTAACTCCCCCATGGAATTTCCCTGCAGCCATTCCAGCCGGTTCATCGCTTGCCGCGTTAGCCGCCGGGTCCGCGGTTATCTTCAAACCCGCCGGTCAGGTCAGAAAAACCGGTGCATTGCTTGCAAGAGTTTTCCATGCAGCCGGAGTTCCAAAAGATGTAATGGTTCCAATTCAGATTTCCGAATCCGATCTTGGCAAGCAACTAATAACCCACAAAGACGTATCTCGCGTGATTCTCACCGGTGGCTATGAAACAGCTCAGTTGTTCAGGTCATTCAGGCCAGATCTTCCTCTGCTTGCGGAGACCAGCGGAAAAAACGCTTTGATAATCACACCCAGTGCTGACTTGGACTTAGCGGCAAAAGACCTCGCCTACAGCGCTTTTGGTCACGCTGGACAGAAATGCTCAGCCGCATCAATTGCCATTTTGGTTGGCTCAGTAAAAGACTCAGAGCGATTCAACCGACAACTGTTAGATGCGGTGAAAGGTCTAACAGTCGATTTCCCGACCAACCCTTCTGCCAACATGGGGCCGATTATCGAGCCCCCTGCCGACAAGCTTGCCCATGGACTGGAGACGTTGGATAACAACGAACACTGGATTGTAAAGCCAGAAGCTTTGAACCAAGAGCGGACATTGTGGTCTCCCGGAGTTCGTGGGAATGTTGAACCTGGGGCACCCAGCCACCTCAAAGAATATTTTGGTCCGGTGTTGGCAATCATGACGGCCAGCAACTTAGAGGAAGCCCTGAAAATTCAAAATGCCGTGGACTACGGATTAACTGCGGGAATCCATTCCTTGGATCCTGCGGAAATCAACTACTGGCTAGCAAACGTGCAGGCGGGCAACCTTTATGTCAACAGAGGAATAACTGGAGCAATCGTTCAGAGACAACCTTTTGGTGGCTGGAAGCGAAGTGCTATTGGACCTGGGGCAAAAGCCGGAGGACCCAGCTATCTTCTGGGTTTCGGTTCTTTTCAGCACTCCCCCGCAAAAAACTTGGGAGCAATTCCCGAAACTACTAAGAAGCTAGTCAAAGTGCTTTCTACCAATGATTTGGAACGTGCCGCCAGGGCATACGAGTTCCAATTGCAGGAGTATTTCCACAACCCCAAAGACCGAACCGGTCTCAGCTCAGAGAAAAACATATTCAGGCACCTCAAAGATGATGACGCCATCCTCTGGATGGATGAGACCGCTGCGGAGTCCGATGTTGATAGAGCGTTGGTTTTGGCAAGCGTTGCTGGCATCACAAACGTTTATGCAGATGAAAAATGGTCATCAAAGCAAAAGGCCTTCACGGAGCTTAAGTTACTCCGCCGAGAGCAATTGGAAGCATTGATTGATTCCAAGCCACTCGGGGTAACCATACGCTGGGTTGGAGATTCACCCGATCTAAAATCCACCGAAATTCTCGCAAGCCCCGATGTTGCCATCTTTACAGGGCCAGTAACCGAAAGCGGAAGAAGAGAGCTACTACCTTTTTTCAAGGAGCAAGCTATCTCTATTACCGCTCACAGGTTTGGGAACAAGTTACCAATGCTTGATCGAGTTTTCGCAAGCCTGACTCGCTAACAAAAAAATAGCGACACGCTTTTGAATCGCCAAAAGAAACCTGTTGGAAACAAAGGGTTGGTTACATTTGTACACTTAGTAAACTTTTCAATCCGGAAGGCAAAATAAATGGGAGTTTTTTCATCTGCGCGCAAGCGAGTTCTTGGCGTTGTAGCGGCATTACCAATCGCCGCACTAGCACTATCGGGCTGCGCAGCGGCCGAAACTGAGACTGAACAGGGAAGCCTGGGGGATATCAACATCCAGTTCAGTTGGATTAAGAACGTGGAATTTGCTGGAGAGTACTTCGCAGATACGAATGGCTACTACGAGGAAGCCGGCTTCAACTCCGTCAACTTCACAGCCGGACCAACTGCTACCGCAGCTGTGGTTCTCTCGGGTGAAGCGCTGGTGGGTATTTCGGATGCGATTGCAGTGACACCTGTAATTCTTGAAGAAGAGGCACCCCTCAAAATTATTGGTGCGACTTACCAAAAGAGCCCATTCACTATTTTGTCTCTGAAGGATGGGGCAAACATTGAAACTCCACAGGACCTAATTGGAAAAAGAATTGGTGTGCAGGCTGGTGGAAATGAAACACTATTCGACGCAATGCTCCAGGCAAATGGGATTGATGCCGATCAGGTGACCAAGGTGCCAGTTGAATACGATCCTTCCCCGCTGGTAAACGGTGAAGTCGATGGTTTCCTGGCTTACATCATCAACGAGTCAATCACCGTTGAGAATCTAGGGTTGGAAACAACAAATCTATTGTTTGCAGACAACGGTTTGCCATTTGTTGCAGAGGCATTCGTGGTCACCCAAGACTCAATCGATAACAACCGCGAAGCTCTGAAGGCATTCTTGTACGCCACAGCAAAAGGCTGGAAAGACGCTTTAGCTGATCCTGAGGAAGCAGCCCGACTTGCTGTCGAGGTTTATGGTGCGGATCTAGGTCTGGACATCAACAAGGAGATCCAACAGTCAGTCTCGCAGAATGATCTTCTGATTTTGACTGAAGAAACTGCTGCCAACGGTCTGCTTACGATTTCTGAGCAGCTTCAGGCTCAGAACATTGAGACCCTTGCTACCGCGGGCTACGAAATCACTGCGGACCAGCTGTTTGACATGAGTTTGATTGCAGAGGTTTATGAAGAAAATCCAGAACTTCTGGACTAATCTCTAGCTAATGAATTCAATGGATGCCACTGCCCAAGACCAAAAAGGTTTGGGCAGTGGCATCACTATTTCTGGGCTGTCAAAAGTCTTCAAAATGGGCAATGATTCAGTCAATGCCTTGGAAAATGCCACCCTTCACTCCGACCGCGGTAGTTTCTTGTCTTTGCTTGGCCCTTCCGGCTGCGGCAAGTCGACAATTTTGAGAATACTTGCCGGACTGGAAACGCCAACTGCTGGAACCGTAACTGTCGATGGCATGGATCCAATGGAACTTCGAAGGGATCACCGGCTAGGGATTGCCTTCCAGGACCCAGCTTTGATGCCTTGGCGAAGCGTATATTCAAACATCAAGCTTCCATTTGAGCTTGCCCGCGTAAAAGCTGATGATGCCCTGATTAATGACCTGATTCAATTAGTTGGTCTGCAGGGGTTTGAAAATGCCCGCCCGGCTCAACTATCTGGCGGCATGAGGCAAAGAGTTTCAATTGCCAGAGCGCTAGTCGTTCAGCCATCTGTGCTTCTTTTGGATGAACCTTTCGGTGCGCTAGACGACATGACCAGGCAACGACTAAACATGGAGCTTCTCAGAATCTGGACAGAGAAGCCGGCAACAACATTGATGGTCACCCATGGCATTTCAGAGGCAATTTTCCTGAGCGATCAGGTTGCTGTGATGAGTCCCAGGCCTGGTCGTATCAAAGAAATAATTGAAGTAGACCTGCCGAGGCCCAGAACTCCTGATTTGATGCGAACTCCTGAATTTCATGCCCTTCACGACAGGGCGTCCGATTTATTGTTTGGAGATCAGGGAGTGGCCAACAGCGATGACTGAGCTGATCTACTCCACTCGATCAAGAAAACTTCCTTCTTGGGCTACTGGAATAATCGGCGTTGGAACCACAATCGCTATCTGGTGGATTTTAGCCATCACCGCATTCGCAAATGTTGGTATTGGCTCCGATGGCGCAATTCCAACTCCTTTGGAAGTTGTCCAGCAACTGTTTGAAGACGGTTGGGGTTTTTATTTCAGAAACGGGTCAGTGACACTAGCCGAGGCGGCTATTGGTTTTGCTTGGGGAAATGGGCTGGCCCTAGTGTTTGCAGCTATAGCTCTAATAGTTCCAAGGCTTGAAAATCTAACCACTCAAATTGCGATTATTACCTACTGCATACCTATTGTTGCCATCGGGCCGATTGTAAGGCTAATTGTTGGAGCACCTGCCAATGGTGAGCCGGCGGGGGCGGCAATCGTCTTGGCGGCACTCAGTGTTTTCTTCACCACCATGATCGGCGCTCTCACCGGCGTTAAGTCCACTGATCAGCGAATGTTGGACGTGGTGTCAGCCTATGGCGGCGGAGTTTGGCAGAAGGTTGTCAAGGTGCAATTACTATCGGCTCTTCCTTCGATTTTTGCGGCGTTCAAGATTGCTGCTCCAGCGGCATTTTTGGGCGCCATTCTGGGGGAATATGTAGGTGGGCCTGATGTTGGTTTCGGGCCCGCTATGGTGAATGCCCAGCAGTCTCTTGAGGTTGCAAGGGTATGGGGTGTGGCCCTAGTCTCAGGTTTATTTGCCGGTGCCGGCTACGCGCTTTTCAGCCTGCTGGGAAAACTTCTAACCCCTTGGGCAGAAGGGAGCGCCAAGTGAATTTCAAAATAGAAGATTCAGCTGACCGCTCCTTGATTGCGGTTCGAAGCAAGGTCAAGCGCGATGCCGCAAAAGAAACCGCCAAGCTTGCCACAACAACCGCTCTAAACACATTGTTATCGCTGGCTGTTGTTGTGGTTTTGTGGGTTTTTTCACTTTGGGCATTCGATGTTTCACCTTATATTGGCAAGGGCCCGATCGACGTTTTTGAGTATTTATTCTTAGAAGATGCAGCTGAACATCAAGCTTTGGTGCTTAGCGCTTTGAATCAAACCATGATTGATGCAGCAATCGGTTTTTCCTTCGGCTTATTCTTTGCAACCTTTATATCTGTCCTGTTCACCGTCTCCAAGGGACTCGAACAGGCGCTGATGCCAATAGCAATGTTGCTCAGAAGCGTTCCGCTTATTGCTATGGCTCCAATCTTGATTTTGATTTTTGGGAGAGAGCAACTAACCGTCGCTGTGATGGGGGCAATTGTGGTTTTGTTTCCAGCACTTGTGAATATTGTTTTTGGACTTAGAAGCGCTTCCAGAGCAATGCTTGATGTGGCAACTGTTTACGGGGCAAACCGCTGGGCTGCATTGCGCTACGTGGCCTTCCCCAGCTCACTTCCGAGTTTCTTCGCAGCCGTCAAAATTTCCGTTCCGGGAGCCATCACCGGTGCCTTATTAGTGGAATGGTTGGCAACTGGTCAGGGAATTGGGTACGGCATTATCTCCGCCGTTGGTAGAGCCAAAACCGATGAGGTCTGGGCCTATGTTGCAACAATCACAGTTGTTTCCATCGTTCTTTATAACTTGGTGGCACTATTTGAAGGCTACATTCTCAAAAAATTCGCCCCGCAGGTTTGGAAAAACCGCTAGCCAAGACTTTTTATCTTGGAGTAAACGAGGTCTAAGGTTTGTTGCTAACTAAAACAGTGGGAGATAGATATGTGGACAGCAGTTATAAACGGTGAAGTAATAGCAGCCTCGGACAACACTCAGCAGGTCGAGGGAAACCAGTACTTCCCAATGGGGTCAATCAAGACTGAGTTTCTAACGGAGTCCTCTAAAACCACAGTTTGCTCATGGAAGGGAACCGCTAACTATTTCAACCTGGTGGTCAATGGCGAGACAAAGCTGGATGCTGCTTGGATCTATCAAACTCCCAAGGATGCAGCATCCTCAATTGCGGGGCACGTTGCATTTGGAAGAGACGTTGAGGTCACCAAAGCCGGCTAATTGGTTGCATTTAGCCGTGTAAGGGCTTGCTGGCATCTATTGCCTCGGGCAATAATCCGCAATCAAACACGACATCGGATCCCAGAGAGTAGCTCACTGTGTCAGGTCTAATTGCATTAATAAGTTTTTGAGGGTGATTAGACATGGTCAATCCAGATGGACCCTTGCCGATGAGCAAGGGTGCGATAGAAATGTGAATGCGACCGAGCAATTCACTTTCAATGAATTTAGCGATTGTGTAACTCCCGCCCTCAACTAGCAGGTTGCCCATCCCTTTTGAACGCAATGCTTCCACAATCTCATTTGGACTGAACTGGCCATCATGAGCTTCCAGCCTAATTACCTCAACTCCGCCTGGACGGGTGGTCTCGACTGCTTGAATAACAAATCTGCGGGTTCCATCATCTGCCAACACTGGAGAGTCATTAGGTAACCGCCCATTTGGATCAATCACGATTCGAGCAGGGTTTGGCCCCTCGCAGTGTCTGACCGTAAGCCTGGGACTGTCGTGCAATGCGGTCTTAACTCCAATAATTACCCCATCAACCAGAGCTCGAATTCTGTGCAGGTGAACAATCCCATCAGGACCAGAAACCTCTCCTGAATCACCCGAAACTGTGGCAACTCTCCCGTCTAAAGACTGTCCGATCTGACCAATGATTAGTTGCTGGTTGTCCCTGCGAGCAATTGGTGAATAAAGATTAAGTGCTTCCTGCTCGGATTCGCTAAAGTCTCCGCAGCAAGCGCAGGCTTTTTCGCTACGGACATCCAAAAGCCTCTGCCAAACTTTGTCACTCACATTAAGTTTTTGCATGTTGAGCCCCTAATTCAAAGTCTTTTGGCAAAGCCAAAATGTCCCCGTGCCCAATGGTGCAGTCAGTTTCTCGAGCTTGGCTGGTTCTGATCTCAGCCCAAAAAACAGCATCCTGTTGTCCGGTTTCCAGGGCAGCCTCAGCTATGCCCTGCACCAAGGCTTGCTGAAGCTCTTCCTCCGCAGGTCCAAGCTGCCAGGAACTTGGGGCGGTGAAGACATCGAAGCCCGCAGATTTGAAGACTTCCTCCGCTACTGAAACCGAGTCTGGGCCAAGTGCTGATCCAAAACCCTTATCGCTGCGTTGATGATTATTGAAAGCCTGGGTTATTGAGTTATCAAGTGAATTCTCTGGCATCCAGTTCATAACACCGTCATAGGAGAGTGCGAAATAGACAGGCACCTGAACCTTTTCAACAAAGTTTTCAAGCCACTGCCTGCTCACCAGGTCAATCAAAGCCGATGCGGTAACAAGGGTCGCATTCTCCAAAGGAAGCTTCTCTAAATCCGAAATGTCCAATCGATGCAAACTCGCTCGATCACCTAGCTCGGCACCGGCAACCTCCAGAAGTGAATCATCATTATCAACCAGTCTCCACTCAGCTCCCTCAGGTAAAAAAGGCTCCAAGGCTCTAACCGTGGAACCGGTTCCACTACCCAGGTCAACAATTACTGGATTCTCACCGGCAGCCTCAACGGCTTTGGTCAATAATTGAGCATCCCTGGCTGCGTGGTCAGATTGTTCTCTGAGAGCAAGCCACTGTTTGGAAAAAGCCAAGCCTAAATCTCTCCCTCAAACCAGGCTCTGGCAATGTGGCTTTCCTGAAGTGAGATTCGAAGACTCTTTAGGCGTCCTCCGTCTGAAAGCTTTCCGGCACGAACCTGTTCGGACAGTTTTTCAAATATGTGCTTGCACAAAAACTCAGTGGTGGTGAACTTTCCTTCTAGCTCAGGGTGCTCATCCAAGTTTTGATATCTCAACGGATCTAGAACTTCGGAAAGTAGCTCCGTTGCAATCCCGATATCAACCACCAAGCCATGTTCGTCAATATCCTCTGCCATAAACGCCGCATCAACAGTGAAGGTCGCTCCGTGCATCCCCTGAGCAGGGCCAAACACCTCTGCAGGCAAGGAATGACCAATCATGATGTGGTCTCTTACTTCAACGGCGAACATTAAGCCTCCCCTAAATCTTGGTAGCGAATGCGGTGACACAGGGTGTTGTTGTCATTCAAAACCGATTCATAGATATTGGCAATATCTGAAAAATCTGTCTCACCACTTATCAAAACATCAACAACAGGGTTTTCCAGCAATTCCAATGCCTTCCTAATTCTTCGCTGGTGACTCCAGCGATTAGCTCTATCCGGTGGCAGATTTCCCACTTGAGAACTAATCAGCCTCAGCCTTTTGCTGTGAAACTTGCCCCCCAGCGAAATTTGTATTGCTTTGTCCCCGTACCAGCTCGCCTCAACCACTCTGGCCTCCTGCGCAGCAGACTCAATGGCAAGAGCGATACCTTCCTCAGTTGCAGAGGTGTGGATTACAACATCACAGCCAATAGGTGCCTTAGCAGGCTCAGCAAACGAGCATCCAAATTTAATTGCGACCCGCTCACGCTCTGGATTTATGTCTACCAGGGTGACTTCGGTGCCCGGAATTTGCTTGACTAGGTAGCCAACCAGTGAGCCAACAACGCCTGCGCCAATGACTGCTACGCGATCACCCGCCGAAACCCCACTATCCCAAACAATATTTAGAGCAGTCTCCATGTTTGCCGCCAAAATTGCTGTTTCTGCAGGGAGATTCTTGGGCAAAGGGTGTAACAACTGCTCTGGAAGTCGGAACTGAGTTTGATGAGGATGTAGAGCGAACACTTCTTTGCCCGCAAGTTCACCTTCCATTACTCGCCCAACTGCGCAGTAGCCAAACTTTACGGGAAAAGGAAAATCTCCCTCCTGGCTTGGAGCCCTCATGCTGGTGGTCTCGGATTCAGGGACTCGGCCTTCAAAAACCAATCGCTCTGTGCCGCGACTGATGCCACTAAACAGGGTTTCCACCAAAACACCATGGCCCAACTCCCCTGTCCGTAACTCGGCAGAACCAGGAGATATGCACCAGAGTGCCATTGGATTCATTTCAGTAACTGTCTTTCAAGTTTTGGTAGGCAATACGAGAATTCAAGCTGAGACAAAGGTTGTATTTTGTTTGGATTTGAAAATTTCTAAAAAACTCAATTTGGGGCACTATGTGAGAGCACCTGTAAAAGGCTCTGCTCACAATGGTTTCAGTCGACCCCTTCATTTCCCAATTCTAACAGAACAGAATTAGCTGCAGCCCTGTAGAAAAATCACTGGTTAAACTGAAGAGGTGTCGCTAATGGAAAAGTCAATTCAATCTTTGAATGGATTCCTCCATGGCTAGCTGGCTTGGTTTTCTGAGATCGTTGATCATTTACAACAACCCGCAAAGACGTCTTGTTTGGAAAAGGTTTTATCGCAAACTTCTCAACCCCGAAAGCCTAGCTTTTGATATCGGAGCGCACGTTGGCACCCGAACCCGAGCCATGAGAGCCGCTGGTGCCAGAGTAGTAGCCCTTGAACCGCAACATCCGTTTGCATATTTTTTGGAAAAAACCCTTCCAAATGACGTGGTTTTTTTAGAAGCAGCCGCCGGTGCTATCGAAATGGACGCCGAGATGGCTGTATCAAGCAAGCATCCGACTGTTTCTTCAATGAGAACCGAATTCGTTGATGATGCCTCTACCGCCAAGGGATTTGAAAAAGTGCAGTGGGACAAAAAGCAAACCGTCACAATAGTCACCCTGGATGGTTTGATTGAAAAACACGGCCAACCCGACTACATAAAAATCGATGTCGAGGGTTATGAGTTGCAGGTTTTATCTGGTTTGTCAAAACCTGTTCCGCTGATATCGGTGGAGTATTTGCCCGGTTTTCCAAAACTCACCAAGGAAGTCGTGACAAGATTGCTCGAACTTGGTGATTATGAATTTAACCCAGTGGTTGGCGAAAATGCCAAATTCCTCTGGTCTGAATGGAAGCAGGCTGATCAATTGCAGTCTTGGATGCAAACCCAGCCTGCAACTGGCAAGGCTTCTGATTTATTTGCCAGGCTGAAATCAGAGGCTTTCTAAAGCACGGCCGACAATCTCTGCGGTTTGCTTCCAGCTGTTGAGCTTTTTTCCTGCGTCTTCGCTCGCGGCGGACATGTCATTTCTCAGGAATTGGTCTGTAAGGACTTCAGACAAGGCCTTGGCGAAACTTTCTGGATCATCAACTGGAACCAGTTTGCCTGCACCGGCAGCAACCGTATCTACAACCGCACCCGCCTGGCAGCTGATAATTGGCAGGCCGTAGCTCATCGCCTCAGCAAACACCATTCCGTATCCCTCATAGCGAGTGGCGAGTGCAAAAACACTTGCTTGGCAGTAAAGATCATTTAGTTGACTGGTTGAAACACTGCTCTGGATTTTGACTCGATCCGCTAACCCAAAAACTGCAATGAGCCTCTCTAGCTCCGAGGCGTAGGCCTTGTCATGCACCGACCCTGCAATTACTGCCTGCCAGTCCAGGTGAGTGATTTGAGACAAGGCTTGCAGCAACACATCATGTCCTTTTCTGTGAACCTGAATTCCCACAGAGAGCACCAATGGTGGGTCTGTCTTTGCCTGATTGCATTCAAAAAAATCAATCCCTGGTTCAGCTACGGTAATTTTGGAACCTTCGATTCCATACTCTTGGACGAGCAGATTCTTTGTGTGGTGGCTTGGGACAATCACGTGCTGGCAGGCATTGATGTTCACTCGCTCAGTTTCAAAAAACTGCTCGCGCAATTTAGGCTCCAAATTTCCCTCATAGGCAAGCGGGTGATGAATCAATGCAACCACTTTTGCCCTCAAAGAGTTCATAACCTCAGAATCCATCGCTCCTAGAGCCAGGCCGTCAATTAACAAAGTGTCATCGGGTGTGAAAGCTGAAAGCTGTTCTCGAGCGTATTGGATGTCGGCCTGATTTGGTTTGGGAAAGCTATCTCCCAAAGATAAGTGGCTAACTGATAAGCCTTGCTTTTCTAGCTCCGCAAGCAATTTCCGATCATAGATATACCCCCCGGTTTGAATGCTTAGATCACCGGGGATTACCAAAATCAAGGACTTAGAACTCACTGACTACCAGCCCCCAATTGGTCTGACCTATTTTTTTTACCGCTCCAAATAGCAACCATTACCCCCGGGGCGGTGACCGCCAAAGAGAGTAGCCCAAATGCAAAGCTGGAAGCTAAGCCCTCCACGCCTGGAAGACCTACCAGCGGGAACAGAATAACTGCTGCAGATTCTCTGATCCCCCAACCACTAATTGTGAGAGGAATAAGCATGGCAAGCAAAATCAATGGCACCAAAGCCAAAGCAGCAAAAAAAGACAGATCTGAACCAATCGCCCACGCTACAAAAGTAAATCCAGCAATATTGGTGATAACGGTGGCAAGACTTAGCGAGAGCTGAGCCCATCTAACTGATGGCGCCAACAAAGCAATCTTGGACGCCTGAATGATGCTCGAAAGTCCTTTCTTGATTTTTCCCCTAGAAGTTTTGGTTGTCGCCCAAAAAGCCACCACCAGAACAATCAAAATGACCAAAAACAGGCCCAGCAGAGCTAAAAGCCATCCCGGCCAATAGATAAGCCCAAAAACAGATGTGAGACCAAAGGCCGCTAGCATCACTGCTATCAAAACTGACAATCCCGCCATTCTCTCCAGGAAAACAGCCTGGCCAGACACCACTAATCCTGCCTGTGATCTGGATCTGAATGCTCTGGCGGCGTCTCCAATAACCCCACCGGGAAGAGTCTGATTCACGGCCTGGGATAAGAAATATTCACGGACCGCAGTTTTCTTATCCAACCTAACCCCGAGCTGAGCTGCGGTTAGTCTCCATCTGAGGGCAGAAAAAACAATCTGCAGAACCAAGGCTGCCGCGGCCAAAACAAGCCAAAGTAGGTCAGCTGACACAATCAGCTGAATTGCCCGCTCACCATCAACCAGTTGCCACAAAAGCGACAGCAACACAATTGCAAAAACAAACCGCGATACCCCAATCACTGTCCTAGTGGCTGTTGATCTTGGAGAAGACTGAGGTTTGACAGCGTTTGCAGAAAAAAGATTTTTCAACGCGCCCGCCTCAGCCAAATGACGTCTTTCCCAAACGACCAAATGAGAGTTGCCGCAACCGTGAAAGCAACCGTCAATACAAACCATGACGGGAATATTGGTGCATTTAGGCCAATCAGGGATGCCACCTGAATCACCGAAACAACTTTTCGGCTGTATCTATCGGGCAGTGGCCTATTCAACCAGGGAAGCAGGTTGGAGAAAGCTATAAACAGGTATCTTGGCAAGGCCAACAAAATAATCAGAGGTGAAGCTAGGCCAGCAGCCCAAATGTTGACTGCCAAAACTATAGCGAGTGCCGAATCCACCTCCATGTCCAACCGAGCACCAAAATCCGTGACACCACCAGTCTTCCTGGCATAAAACCCATCAAAGCCGTCTAAAACCAATGCGGGGATGGCTATGAAGACAATTATCCAAGGATTTACAGAAACAAAAATTGCAGAGAAAAGTGCTGAAACGGCCACAAACCTGCTCAACGTAATCAGGTTTCCAACGCCTAGGTTTCTGTTTGGAAATCCTTTTCGAAACCAAAGGATTATTAGCAGGGAACCCAGTGAATAAAAGATCGTTGCAAGGAACAAAGCCATGGGTTGAAAACCAACCAACAAAGACGCCAGCAGCAGCATTGGTATTACGCCAACTAACAAATAGCCGATCAGCTTTTTTAGCACTCCGCGCCTCAATGGAGGCGTTTCTCCAAGCCCAGATTTATCGCTGGTGGGTGGCTTTCGCATCTGCCTCAGTTTACTATCGAGACCTGTCTCCATCTAGGGATTTCGATCGCTGACGTAGCCCGGCCTAGCAAAGAAAAATTAGCTCTGATCTGCAAGCTCATCAGGAACAGTTGTTTCAACGGGCTTGCCACCAGTCATGTAGCTTGCCCTTGCGAGCATGAAGCTTCCAATTGCACTGGTGATTAGCTGGGCGATTATGGCGATGATCCCCTTGATTAGATTCAGGGTGCTGTAATCCAAAACCACGACACCGATGATCATAAATGAAACCCCCAAACCAGCAGCGGTTCCAACCGCGCTGGTTCTGGTGTAGACATCGGGAAGCTTAATTAATCCAATCGCTGCAGTTGCAATGATGAAGGCACCCAAGACCATAAAGGCACTGCCAATAAATGAAACTATTTCAGGAGTCATCGCTTGCCTCCCTGCATCCATCTGGCAAGCGAAAGGACCGATAAGAATCCAAGCAGTGCAGAAATCAAAATAATATCCATCACTGAATCAATCTCAAACACGACTCCCAATACAGCTACCGTCCCAATGAAAACGAAGAAAATTAGATCTCCTGCAACTGCTGAATTACCAGACGATGGCCCTTTCCAGACTCTAATTGCAGCCAACACAACTGCCAATGCAAGCAGGCTCAATACAACCACCACGGTAAAGGTGCTCATAGTTCAACCCCCTTGCTATCACCGATTTCTGGATTCCGGCGAAGACCTGCAATCAGTCGGTCGTGCGTCTGACGAAGAGCGACTCTTAAGCCCTCGGCGTCACCCTCAACAAACATTCCGTGCACAAACATCTCACCTTTCTCACGGTCAACAGCGATCACCAAAGTGTCGGGCGTAATGGTAATCAAGGCAATCAAGATGGTCAGTTCGGTATCGCTCAGTGAATCCATCTTCACGCTCACAATGCCGGGGGCAGGTTTTCTACCGGGGGTGATTATCAGGGTAACCACTTGCAAACTGGTGACAATGAACTGCCAGACAAACCAGCCGATAAACCCAATTGTCCTCAGAGGAAGGCTCCACGGAGAACTCAAAAATGAACCTCTCATTCTCCAAGCACCGCCTTCACATAATCACCAGTGTCAATCAGTCCACTACTTGCCTGCTCTGCTAGTTGAAGCAAAACCTCTCCACCCAATCCCAAAGCGACCGACAATCCACCAAGCATCAGTGCCGGCAAGATCAACATCACACTTACTCGAGTGCCGCGGTGATCATGCGGGTCTCCATCTGCACCAATGATCCCTCTTGGCGGATCAATGTGTTCAATAGCAAGTGCAGCTTCGCGCTCTACGGCTTCGTCGCTGATGGATGAATCCTCATATAAACCTTCACGTGTTCTAATCCGCTCTCGCGCTGCTAATAACTCAACATCTGTCTCACGCTTACCGTTGAATACATCTGCCCAAATCTTCATCATTGAAGCAAGCACCAAGAGACTGGTGATGATCAACAGTCCAGCAATGACCACAGCCCCAGCATCAGCACTTGCTAACACCAGCGCATACTTGGCGACAAAACCTGAGAAAGGAGGAAGGCCAACAAGTGAGAGTGAACCAATCACAAATGCAGCGGTCACTAATTTCTCTCTTGTTCTTAGTCCAGAGACCCTGGATAGCATGCCTGAACCATAAGTGTGTTCAATCGCACTGACTGTCAATAACAACGCCCCCATGACGATCATGTGGTGGACCATGTAAACAATCCCAGAAGTCAGCCCGAGGGGCGTGAAAAGTGAGACTCCGACCAAAATAAAACCAATACCACTGACCATCTGGAAAATCATCAATGTGCGCATGTTGTTCTCGCCCAGTGCGGCAAAAGCACCAACCACAAGCGTCAACGATGCAAAAATGAGGATCGCCAGCATCCATGCACTTTGGCCTTCAAAAATCACTGCACTAATTCGATAGACGATGTACACCGCCACCTTTGTGTGAAGGCCCGAGAACAAAGCAGCGACGGCAGGCGAGGCTGAGGCATAGGCCCTCGCAAGCCAGCCGTGGACTGGGAAAACAGCGGCTTTTACCGCAATCGCAGCCAGGGCAACTGCAGTCGCAACAGCAGTTGCTGGGTCCTCTCCCGCACCCGCCAGGGCAGCTAGGTTCACTGTTCCCTGAACCGCATAAATCAATCCAACGCCTGCCAGGAACAGTGTTGAGGCAAGCAGATTCACAACCACATAGAGTCTGCTCGCTGCCATCTGGCCCCGACGACTGAGGAAAATTAGTAAACCGTATGAGGGCAAAAGCATGACCTCGATAAACACAAACAAGTTGAACAAATCAGCGGTCAGCAGTGCTCCAGCGACTCCACCCATCAAAATCAACACAAGTGCAGGGATTGCTGGGGATTGACTTTCGCCACTGACCATCATGTATAAAAAGCTGATAACCGCAACAAGCGTTCCCGCCGTGAGGATAAGGCTTGCAAAACTGTCGGCAACAAAGGCGATTGCAATTCCGCCAGGCCAGAGACCCACCTGATGAGAAACAACAGTCCCATCCGATGTCACAGCTAGCAATGTTGAAGCTCCGACCAAAAGCGCAAGTAATGAGCCCATGCCGATGATTGGCTGCAGAGGGTGCTTATTTGGAATGACAAACAACACCGCACCAAGCATCAGCGGTGCACCGACAAATAGAGGCATCAGGGCAGAGATAAGTTCCATCATGCAGACTCACCTCGCTCCGCCACAGACCCAGAACCTTGGTTGTTTTGCTCCGTGTCTGATTCGTTTTCGGTTTGAGTGTCTAGTTCGGTGTCATCATCATCACGGCTTACTATCGCCAGTGTTGCCATCACCACGGTGATTGCAAAGGCAATCACGATGGCTGTCAGAACAAAGGCTTGCGGTAGTGGATCCGCGGCCATCGAGGTATCTCCGCCAATAAATGGAGCATCTCTTCTGGCAACTCCCCCAGCAGAAATAATCAATAGGTTCACGGCGTGAGTTAGTAAGACAAATCCCAAGATGATTCGAATCATCCCTCTCTGCAAAAGCAGGAAAGTTCCGGCAGCTGCCAGTAATCCGACACTCAATGCCAAGCTCATCGCTCGCCTCCTTTGGAGCCATTCATGCCTGGCTCATCATCTGAGCCTGCAATCTCTGCTGAATTCGCAGAAGCTGTAACCTTCGAGGCTTGAGTTTGAAGCTGCTCAGGGAAGTCTTTAGCCACCAATACCGGGCCGGCGAAGCTCCTCGGTTCCTGAGTGGTCTCCCTAACCCCGCCCAACTCATTGAGCACCGCGATGATAATTGCCAACACCGCCAGGTATACCCCCAGATCAAACACCATTGCCGAAGTAAAGCCGTATTCACCACCCCATGGAAGCGGGATGTCGAACCTAACTGGCTTCAAAAATGAGCCAACCGCAAAGCCCCAGACTCCGCTGAGCACCGCAACAATCACACCCGATGCCAACAAACCACGATAGGGCCAAACAACGGGAGCCTTGCTGTCAGCTGAGGCACCCAAATAGGCAAGGCCAAATCCAGTTGCGGCCACCAAAGCTGCAATGAACCCGCCACCTGCCTCATAGTGGCCCCTGAAGAAAAGGTGAAAAGAGAGCAAGATAATCAAAGGAGCAGCCCATTTGGCAACCACCCTGACCGGCAAGGTGTTATCAACTGTTCTGCCCAGCGCAGTGTTTGCCCACCTTGAGATATCAGGCGTGATTTCGTTAAGCACTTTGCGAGAGCGCAGAATGCCAATCACAACTATCCCGGCAACAGCGATCACCGTCAGCTCGCCAAAGGTATCCAAAGCACGGTAGTCAACCAAAATCGTGTTCACAACATTGGTTCCTCCCGTGTCTTTATAAGCCTCGTCCAAGAAATGTTGGCCAACAGGAGACATTTCACGCCTGCCAGTGAAGGCAAAGGTTGCCAGGGTTGCCACCACCCCAACTGAAACTGCCATCAGGCCAGTGAGCAACTGTCTCGATCGAGAGACAGCGTGGAAAACTTTTGGAAGTCTTCTAAGAATCAACACCAGCGCAACCACTGTCAAAAGCTCCACCAATAGCTGAGTCATGCCAACATCCGCGGCCCCTAAGGAGAAGAACCAGAGGGCGACAATAAACCCAGCGGCACCCACCAAAATCAGCGCTACCAGACGGAATTTCGTAAACACCGCGGGTATCACGGTGACCGCCAGCAGACCGAACCAAACAAGATCAGTCCAAGGCTGTTCAGTGCTCACCAATTCTCCGACGTTTCCAATGGTGACCAAAGAGACAACCGTCAACACCGCAATAATTACCCACGGGGCAGCAAGGTGCCCAAGTGGCCTATCGGTTCTGGTGGTGTCACCGACTTTTGTTCCAAGCTTGATCGCACCAACCCGGATTGCTTCGACCACATCGATTGCCTGGAAACTGAGGTAGCGACGCTCAAAGAATGTATCCAGAGACCTTCTCTGAGTGATAGCCAAAATCCCCAGCGCATAAATCAACAAAGAAAGCATTAGCTCGACGGTAAAACCACCAAAGACCTTGAAGCTTGCCTCATAAACGGTTCCAGCAGCTGCGCTACCGGCGGCGCCGGTCAAAGGATGCAGAACAAAGATAGCGGGTCCAAGGATAAGACCAAGTAATGCAGGTGTTAGGGCAGAAAGATAAAAACTTGGCTTTGCCTCTCGGACAGTTTCGTTCATTGAGTGGTCTTGGTCTTGCTCCACCTCACGGTTACTACCCCGATAGTTTGAAAACGCCCCAAACAAAATCCGAGCGGTGTAGGCAAAGGTGGTTGCAGATGCGAACACCGCAACAGCAACCAATGAAGCCCCCACCCAGTCAGCGTCACCAGTTGAAAGTATTTGACCCAGCAGGTATTCCTTGGAGATGAAACCAAGAAATGGGAAGACCCCTGCCATTGAAAGCCCTGCCAGCAAAGTTGTTATAAAAGTTGCTGGAAGCTTTCTCCATAACCCCTGCAGAATGCGTATATCTCTGGTGCCAGCCTGCCTGTCGATAATTCCCACAACCATAAACAGCGAAGCTTTAAACAAAGCATGTCCCAATGTGTAAAGGGCAGCGGTTGTCAACGCGGATGGGGTTCCAACACCAATCAGAGCAACTATCAATCCCAACTGGCTCACGGTTGAGTAGGCCATGATCTCTTTTAGGTCGAATCTGCGCATTGCAAAAATTGCACCCATGACCGCTGTCAGCAGGCCGGTAAAGATTAATAGAACCTGCCAAACAGGAGTTTCTGCCAAGGCAGGTGAGAACAAAAGTAAGAGATATATGCCAGCTTTCACCATGGCTGCGGCATGCAGGTAGGCGCTGACGGGAGTGGGTGCCACCATGGCATCCGGAAGCCACATATGAAAAGGGAACTGAGCAGATTTGGTCATCGCTGCAATTGCAATCAGAACTGAGATTCCAGCCGTGAAGC
>CAJXMQ010000002.1 GCA_913056225.1 uncultured Micrococcales bacterium
TCGGCAACGAAACTCCGAGATAGATGGCCGTCACCGAAAGGGACAGAACCCGGCGTATCGGCCAGCCTCTTTTATTGATTTTCGAAGGCCTGCTCCGCAGCACCTATAATGCCTGAGTTGTTTCGAAACTGCGCAGGAATAATCTCGGTCTCGATTTCTATTTTTGGCAGGAAGAGGTCATGAGATTTACTTATTCCACCTCCGACTATAAATAGATCAGGGGTAAATAGTTTTTCCAACTGTTCGTAATAGCGTTGCAGTCTTTTTGCCCATCGGTCAAAAGAAAGTTGGTATCTTTCTTTGGCCTTATAAGAGGCGACCTTCTCATAGTCTTTGCCGCCGATTTCTATGTGACCCAATTCGCTATTGGGAACCAGTTGCCCGTTTATGAACATGGCACTGCCTATGCCGGTGCCAAGGGTGGTCATAATCACCAAACCTGCTCGGCCCTTGCCTGCACCAAAGCGCATTTCGGCAAGACCTGCAGCATCAGCATCATTGATCACCACTACCTGTTGACCAAGGTCCTGTTCAAATCTTTGCTGTGCGGGAAAATCAATCCATTCATTGGATATGTTTGCAGCTGATTTAGTTGTTCCGTTTTGCACAACGGAAGGAACGCAGATTCCCACCGGTGCAGCTTCATTCAGTTGCTGATAGATCTCTTGCACCACCGCTGCAATGTCATCAGGCTTTCCGCCCCTTGGGGTTTCTAGCTTGATTCTTTCGGTTAGTAGCTCTCCGGTTTCAGTGTCCACCACCGCACCTTTGATTCCGGTGCCACCAATATCAATGCCTATTGCTCTAGTCATTTTCAACTTTGGTCAATATCTCAGGGCCTCTTTCGGTGATCAAAATGGTGTGTTCGAATTGGGCGCTAAAGCTTTTGTCCCTGGTGGTAACGGTCCAGTCGTCCTCCCACATGTCCCAATCAGCTTCGCCGAGGGTCAGCATCGGCTCAATTGTGAAAACCATCCCAGGTTCAATTACGTCTCGGTATTGCTGCGAGTCGTAGTGGGGGATTATTAGCCCCGTGTGAAATGCTCGTCCAACTCCGTGGCCTGTAAATTCTTTTACAACTCCATAGCCAAATCTTTTGGCATAGCTCTCAATAGCGCGACCAATAATGTTCACCTCTCGGCCCGGCATGGCAGCCTTTATGCCTCGGTTCAGCGCCTCCTCGGTTCGGGTGACCAGGTCAACAACCGTTTCGTCGACATCTCCCACAGTCACTGTTTTGTTGTTGTCACCGTGAAATCCATCTAGATAGGCGGTGATGTCTATGTTGACTATGTCACCGCTTTCAACGATTGTGTCATCCGGTATCCCATGACAGATGGTCTCATTCAAAGATGTGCAGAGGGATTTAGGAAAGCCTCGATAGCCAAGTGTTGACGGGTAGGCGTTGTTTTTCACCAAGAAATCATGGCCAATTTTGTCAAGTTGATCGGTAGTTATTCCTGGCTCTATGGAAGCACAAACTAACTCAAGTGCTTCTGCCGCTAACTTTGAAGCCCTCCTGATTTTCTCGATTTCTTCCGAGGAGTACTTATCACCAAGTTTGTTATTCGAAGGGGCCTTTTTACCCACATACTCAGGTTTTTCGATGTGTTCGGGAACGCTGAGCCGAGGGGAGATTTTTCCCGGCATAAGGAACCCTTGGGCGGAGCGAGGCATGACCTCCAGCTTAGGACCTATCTATCTGGTTAGACTGCTCACATGGCCAAAAAGTACTGGTTCAATACCAAAACAAAACAAGTCGAGTTTGGCAGGAGGTCTCTCTCGGTATATCGAATTGGGCCTTTCGAAACCGAACAGGAAGCGCTCAATGCAGAGCAGGCAGTTGCCAAAAAGGGTCAGCAAATATTGGAAGAGGATCAGTCAAATGAATTTGACGGGGAAGGGAAGTCACGGGACTGAACTTCTTTGATGTATTGCTCTGTGGCTTCTGTCAGGGTTTGCCTTAGCTGGGCGTATTGTTTTACAAACTTTAGGGTTTTTTCACTTAGCCCGGCAAAGTCCTGCCAAACCAAAATCTGACCATCGGTTTCGTTTCCTGCTCCAATTCCAATTGTTGGAATCGATAGCTCCTGACTTATTTGCGCAGCTAGTTCCCTGGGAACCATTTCCAAGACAATTGAGAACACCCCTGCCTGCTGAAGCAGTAAGGCCTGGTGTTGAATCCTCTCGGCCTGCTCACCTCGACCTTGCACCTTGAAGCCACCCATTTGATTAACGGATTGTGGCGTGAAACCTATATGGCCCATGACTGGGATGCCATTTTCAATCAGGAGCTTGATAGCCTCAACTCGGTTTTCACCACCCTCCAGCTTTACAGCATCCGCACCCGTCTCTTTCATTACTCGGATTGAGTTTTCTAGCGCCTGCGCAGGGGACAATTCATAGCTTCCAAACGGCATGTCGATGACAACTAATGAGCTTTGAACGCTGGAGGCGACGGCGGAGCCAAAGGTAATCATTTCCTCGAGGGTTGCAGGCAGGGTGCTGGTCTTTCCCAGAACCGTGTTGGATGCTGAGTCGCCAACCAGAATCAAATCAATACCTGCTTCATCAAAGATTCTGGCGGTGAGTGAGTCATAGCTAGTTAGGCAACTGATGGGCCTTTTGTTTTTCAAGGACTTGATTGTCTCGGTTCTTGTTTTCATAGGTATCCATTCACAATCGGTAGCCTGCGACCTCTGCCAAAACTGACCTTGGTTATCCTTGGCCCAATAGCACCCTGAGACCTCTTCCACTCGCTGCTTTTTAGCTTGCCCGCAACATCCTCTGCCAAATCAGCAGGGTAACCAGCCGTAATCAGGTCATCCACTGAACCGTGACCTTCAATCAATATCCTCAGCATCGAATCTAAGACGTCATAGTCGGGCAAGGACTGCTGATCGTGCTGATCTGGCCTTAGCTCGGCGCTGGGGGGCTTAGTGATGCTGTTATGGGGAATCACTTCAGATGTTTGATTTCTGTATTCTGCGAGCTGATAAACGGAGGTTTTATAGACATCTTTCAGCGGTGCGTAACCGCCTGCACTGTCTCCATAAATTGTTGAGTAGCCAACTGCAATTTCTGATTTATTGCCAGTAGATAACAGAAGCCTCCCTGAGTTATTGCTGTCGGCCATCAGTATCAGGGCACGAATACGCGACTGGATGTTTTCATCAGCAAGGTTTGATAGCTCAATGGCAGCCTGAAAGCTTGTGTGCATGTCTGCTATCGGAGTTACGGAATAGTTAATTCCCAGGTTATCCGCGAGTTCCTTAGCATCTTTCAGCGATGACTCCGAGGAGTAAATGCTTGGCATTGCAATTCCGTGAACTCGGTCGGCACCAATTGCGTCTGCAGCTATGGCTGCGCAGACAGCTGAGTCGATGCCGCCGCTAAGACCGAGCACAATTCCAGGGATGTTATTTTTTTCAACATAATCTCTAACACCCAAAACAATCGCGTCCCAGTTTCTACCTATTTGCGACGGGGGATAGGTCAAATCCTGGACCCTTTCTCCAGTCATCAAGGTTTGCTCTGAAAACATCTCCGCCCGAGCGATTTGGTTTCCCTTATTGTCCAAAATGAAACTGTCTCCATCGAAAACAAGGTCATCCTGTCCACCGATTAGGTTCGCATAGACCAGCGCAACCTCTTGGTTGACTGAGACTCTTTCGGCTATTGCTCTACGAAGCTCGTTTTTCCCCTCTTCGTAGGGGGAGCCGTTCAAAACAAGGCAAATATCCGCTTCACCCTTCAGTTTCTCGACTGGCCCTTGCGGTCTCCAAATGTCTTCACAAATCATCACTGAAAGGCGTGTTTGATTGATTTCAAACGTGAACGGCGTCTCGCCGGGAACATAATTGCGCCATTCGTCAAACACCGTGTAGTTGGGGAGATGTCTCTTGTCATATTTGCCGATCCAGCTTCCGTTGCAGATGATCGCTGCGGAGTTGTTGGCAATGGCCCAGTCGTTTACTCGGTTGGTTTCGGCCAATCTTGGGTAACCGACAACAATATGAAGGTTTGGCCATTGAGTTGATTTTTCTAGCAATTGCTCAATTGCATGTTCGCTTGCCTCTAAAAAGTCTCTCCTGAGTGCGAGGTCTCCAATTGGATATCCGCTGATTGCCAGTTCCCCAAAAACAATTACGTCAGAATCATTTTGAGCCGCCAGTTGACAGGAAGAAATCACCTTGTGCAGGTTTGATTGAATTTGCCCAACTGTTGGGTTTATTTGGCCTATGGCTATACGCAGGTTTTGCACATACATTAGCCTAGTAACTGCTTAGGAGGCGCAATGGAGAAGCAGCAAGAATTTGTTCTAAGAACTATCGAAGAACGAGGTGTCAAATTCATCAGGCTTTGGTTCACCGATGTTGCCGGTTCACTGAAATCTGTGGCGGTTGCACCAGCCGAAATTGAGGGTGCCTTTGAAGAGGGAATCGGCTTCGACGGATCCAGTATTGAGGGCTTGAGTCGAAATTCTGAGGCTGACATGTTGGCTGTTCCAGACCCGACCACTTTTCAAATACTGCCTTGGCGAGGTGCTGTCGACTCCACCGCAAGGATGTTCTGTGACATTGCTAACCCAGACGGCACACCTGCAAACAGCGACACCCGAAATGTCTTAAGAAGGTCGATGAATAAAGCTCGTGAAATGGGCTTCAATTTTTACATTCACCCTGAAATTGAGTTTTACCTGCTCGAATCAAACAAATTAGACAAATCTGGCTTTCCGACACCTGTTGACAACGCCGGCTATTTTGACAATGTTCCAGGGGGGACGGCGCATGATTTTCGTCGATCGGCAGTGACCATGTTGGAAAACATGGGCATTTCGGTTGAGTTCAGTCACCACGAAGCAGGTGCCGGACAAAACGAAATTGATCTTCGATATGCAGATGCGCTGACCATGGCGGATAACATCATGACCTTTAGGGCGGTTGTTAAAGAGGTTGCCATCGAGCAGGGCGTGTATGCGACATTTATGCCGAAACCTTTCAATGACCAACCTGGTAGTGGTATGCACACCCATATGTCTCTGTTCGAGGGTGATCAGAACGCATTCTTCGACGCCGGGGCTCAGTACCAGCTATCGAAAACAGCTAGAAGATTCATGGCTGGAGTTTTGCGTCACGCACCTGAGATTACTTTGGTGACAAATCAATTTGTTAATTCATATAAGCGTCTCTGGTCAGGTGGAGAGGCTCCATCTCATGTTGCCTGGGGACACAACAACAGATCTGCACTACTGCGGGTCCCGCTTCACAAACCAGGTAAGAGTCAATCCACAAGACTTGAGTACAGAGCTATTGATTCTGCGGCTAACCCGTACCTGGCCTATGCGTTGATTTTGGGTGCCGGGCTCAAAGGAATTGAAAACGGATACGAGCTTCCGGAGGAAACTTTGGATGATGTTTGGTCTCTTTCTGACAATGAGCGTAAGGCTCTTGGCATTGAGGCTTTGCCCCAAAGCATGAACCAGGCGATTGGTCGCCTTGAAGAGAGTGAATTGGCAGCCGAGGTTCTGGGGGAGAGCGTGTTTGACTTTGTATTACGCAATAAGCGTCAAGAGTGGTCGGACTACAGGTCTCAGGTAACTCCCTTTGAGCTCAGGCAAAATCTGCTGAACCTGTAGATGATTTCTCGTCAGGGTGCACTTTCAGAACTAGCCAGACAGGGCTTTTCTGACTTGTCAGCTGCTTTGGAAAATCTTGACAAGCTGGTTGAAATGTTGGGTGATTCGGCTCACAGTGCAACTGCCTATTTGGCACAGTCTGCAAATCCAGATTCTGCGTTGAGGTTCAGTTTAGAGATGGCGGAGAGTCAACCAGCGCTTCAAAAAAAGATTCTTGGTTCAGAAAAATCTGGCATTGCCTTTTATAAATCAGTTGGTGTCAGCACCGGTGTTCAGGACATATTACGAAGACTTCCAGACCTCATGAACGTCTATCTGTCGAAGTCGTTTGAGCTTTCAGCAGAACAGATGCATGAGGCTTTGAGTTCGGCTTTGGACCAAGATCAGTTGAGGAAAAACTACCGACGATTACTACTTCAGGTCATCGCCTTTGACATGCAGCACAGCCCCGTTGAGTCGCTGGATAAAACTTCTAACATGCTTGCTGAATTGGCAGGCGCTACATTGCAGCGGGCATTTGAATTGGCTTGCAAGGAGAGTGGCCTGGGAGACGATTTCCCGCTTGCAATCATTGCCATGGGCAAAACCGGCGGCAAGGAACTTAACTATGTCAGTGATGTTGATGTGGTGTTCGTTGCTAGTGATGAAATCAGTGATGATGATCTACAAGCTTCGATTCGTGTTGCAAACAGGTTGATGCGAATTATTGATGAGACTTCAGCTGAACCCGGACTGTGGGAAGTGGACCCAAACCTAAGGCCCGAGGGCAAAGATGGGGCGATGGTTAGAAGACTCAAATCACACCTTAGCTACTATCAAAAATGGGCAAAAAGCTGGGAATTTCAAGCTTTGATAAAAGCCCGCTTCGTCGCTGGAGATAAAGCCACTGGAGAGCAATACGAGAAACTTGTCGGTGCTCTTGCCTGGAACTCTCTAGATAGCTCCAGGGTGGTGGAGGAGCTGAGAAAAATGCGCCAACGGGTGATTGACACCCTTCCGGAGCAACAGCGAACCAGCAACCTGAAGCTGGGTTATGGAGGTTTGCGGGATATTGAGTTCAGCGTTCAGTTGTTACAGCTGGTGCACGGTAGGCACGATGAAACCGTCCGGCAGAAAAATACGCTAGAGGCTATTCAGGCTTTGACCAAAGCGAGCTACCTGGGGCGTAAGGATGCTCAGAATTTTACTCAGCACTATAAATACCTTCGATCAGTTGAACATCGTCTACAGCTGAAGGGGCTTCGTAGAACCCATGTAGTTCCGGATCAGGACAACCTTCGGGACTTTGCTCGGGCGATGGATCCAACAAAAGATCCCCAGGATTTTTTTGGCCACCTGCAAAGTGTTAGGAAACAGGTTCGAGAGATGCACGAGAATGTGTATTTCCGACCGCTTTTGAACATGGTGGCAGATTTAGAAACAGACGACTTTGAACTGGCCGCCGAGGACACCAAGAATCGATTGCAGGCTCTTGGCTTTTCAGACCCTAAATCAGCAATGGGGCACATTAGCTCGCTAACAAAGGGAGTTTCTCGTCGAGCTAGCATGCAACGACAATTGCTTCCGGTGATCCTCAGATGGCTTTCTGAGGGAGATAACCCTGACCGAGCACTAATTGCCTTCCGGAGACTGAGCGAGGACTTAGGAGACTCACACTGGTTTTTGGGGATGCTTCGTGATTCGTCTGGTGCCGCCGAAAATCTCTGCACCATCCTTGGCTTTAGCCAACTTGGATCGATGTTGTTAGAAAAAAACCCGCAGGCAACCGCTTGGCTTGCCGACCCTATGCAGCGAAAGCCTAGGTCTAAACAAGCGATGCAGGTCGAGGCTGATGCAGTGTTTGACCGTCACGACTCGTCAGAGCAAAGATTAGAGGGGTTGAGAAAGCTAAGGCGTAAGGAGACACTGAGATTAGCGATAGCCTCCATATTTGACGACGCGGATTTAGCTGAACAACAGTCCGGATTGAGTGATTTATACGAGGTTTACCTGGAAAATATAGCCAAGGAAGTCCTCTCTGATGTTGATTTAGACCTGGGTCTAATTGCAATGGGCCGATTTGGCGGTAGGGAGCTAGGTTTTGGCTCCGATGCGGATCTGGTTTTTGTTTACGAGGGGGACCAGTCACTTGCAAAAACAGCTGAAGCCGCAGTGAGTGCAATTAGTGAAGCTGCCAAGGACACATCCCTAGAGTTTGAACTAGACCTGGGCCTCAGGCCTGAGGGCAAAAAGGGTGCAATTGTTAGATCTTTAGAAAGTTACGAGTCCTACTACGAAAAATGGGGCGAGATCTGGGAAGCACAGGCTCTTCTCAGGTCACGGCCAATATTTGGTTCTGAGAAACTTATCGCTAACTTTTCTGCGATGGCCGATGGCTATCGATACCCCAGGCTGGTTGAAGAGAGCTCGATACGAGAAATAAGAAGGATTAAGGCCCGAGTAGAAAACGAAAGGCTTCCCTTGGGCGCCGACCCAGCGCGGCATTTGAAGCTGGGCCGAGGTTCACTAAGCGACATTGAATGGTTAGTTCAGCTTTATCAGCTTCGGTTTGGCGCTGAATACACCGAGATTCAGACCCCCTTCACGCTATCTGCCCTTGCCAATATGGAAAAGGTTGGACTTATCTCGGAGCAGGACTCAGAGACCCTGCGCTCTGCTTGGTTGATGGCCTCGGCGATTCGCTCTGGAATCGTTTTGGCAACCGGCAAAAAAAATGATTCACTACCTGTTGATCATAGGGTGCTGGAATCAGTGAGGACTTTGATTCACCTCCCTGGTGTGAAATCAGGTAGTGAATTAGAAGAGCTTTATCTCTCAACTTCTCGCCGCGCACGCGCTGTTTTTGAGAAATTATTTTTTGAATAAAAAAAGCCGCCTCCGAAGAGGCGGCTTTTATTTGAAGTTTTAGACTCCGTAGTACAACTCGAACTCGTATGGGTGAGGACGTGCTGCAATTTCCTGGATTTCGTTGACTCGCTTGTATTCGATCCAGTTCTCGATTAGCTCGGTTGAGAAAACTCCACCCTCTGTCAGGTAGTCGTGATCTTGTTCCAGAGCGTCTAGGACTCGATCCAAGCTGGTTGGAACCTGAGGAATGTTCTTGGCCTCCTCTGGTGGCAGCTCGTAAAGGTCTTTGTCTACTGGCTCGTGAGGCTCGATGCGGTTTTTAATTCCATCGATTCCGGCCATCAGCATTGCAGAGAATGCCAAATACGGAGAACCTGAAGAATCAGGGGCACGGAACTCAATTCGCTTAGCCTTGGGGTTTGTTCCAGTTAGTGGGATACGAATCGCTGCTGAACGGTTACCAGCTGAGTAAACCAAGTTCACTGGAGCTTCAAAGCCCTTGACCAAACGGTGGTAGCTGTTCAGCGAGGGGTTGGTGAATGCCAACAGTGAAGGTGCGTGACGCAGGATTCCACCGATGTACCAGCGAGCCATGTCGCTTAGCCCACCGTAGCCGCTCTCATCGTAAAACAGTGGCTCTCCGTTTTTCCATAGTGACTGGTGAACGTGCATACCGGAACCGTTGTCGTTGTACATGGGCTTCGGCATGAAAGTAGCGGTCTTGCCATACTGCTGAGCTACGTTTTTGACGATGTATTTGAATTTCAAAAGATCATCGGCTGCGTGAACCAGAGTGTCAAAGCGGTAGTTGATCTCAGACTGACCAGCGGTTCCCACCTCGTGGTGGCTGCGCTCAACTGTCAGACCAGCTGCCTCTAGCTCCAACACAATCGCATCACGAATGTCGGCTAGGTGGTCCACCGGTGATACCGGGAAATAACCAGCCTTGTGAGGAGTCTTGTGACCCAGGTTTCCACCTTCTTCATTTTTGGCGGAGTTCCAAGGACCCTCGATGCTGTCTACCTCGTAGTAGCTGATGTGTGGCTGGACGGTGTGGCGCACTGAGTCGAAGATGAAGAACTCCGCCTCGGGTGCAAAGAATGCGGTGTCTGCGATGCCGGTGGTGGCAAGGTAGGCCTCAGCCTTTTTTGCTACCTGACGTGGGTCGCGACTGTAGATCTCACCATTACGTGGGTTGTAGATATCAAAGGTGATGATCAGTGTTTTTTCAATTCGGAACGGGTCCATGTATGCGGTTGTCACATCTGGGATCAACTGCATGTCTGATTCGTGAATGTCTGCGAAACCACGGATCGAAGAACCATCAAACAGCTGACCGCTGGTGAAGAAGTCTTCATCTACTGATTTTGCAGGCAGGTTAAAGTGCTGCTGCACGCCGGGAAGGTCGCTGAACCTGACATCGACGAATTTGACATCCTCTTCTTGGATGAACTTCATTACTTCGGAAGCACTGCTAAACATTGGTATCCTTTCGAGTCAGCACTGCGGTTTGTGTAAAAAACTACTTCACTAATGTTTCAACTATGTAAAAAGCTACATTTTTCTTGAAGGTCGGAAATTCATTGGATCGATGCCTTTTGGAATCGGCATGGAATTTCCTAAAGCCTCAAGTCTTTTTGCTACTACTCGGATTTCCCCTCGAGAAAGTTTCTTTTTTCCTGACTTAATTTTTTTCATCATCTTGTGAAGTCTCACCTGGTCGGAGTTGCTGCCGACCACGATTTTCTTGACATAAACACCAGGTGCTGCTCGCTGAATTTTCCTAGACTCATCGTCAAATAACTTGCTCAGCTTTTGTGGGTCACCCTCACCAATAAGGTTTACACCAGTTTTTCCTATAACTCTGTAGACGGCATCTCGAGTTCGAGCGTTTACCTGAACCGGTTGTGCAGCCCCTGTCCAACTGCCTCTCAGCGAGGATTGAATTACAGCTCCGACCGCTCCGGACTGCCCTTCAATCTGGGCATAAGCGGCCTGCTCGGCTTTTCTGGACATGATCACCATGGCCAGTAGCACTGCAGTCAGGGTTGAGCTCACTCCCCAGAGGGCCAATAGCCATGGATTTCCCTGTGAGCTGAAGAAGCCAATTAGGAACACCCCGGCCCCAGCAGCAATTCCGATTCCAAGGGCAATCCACACCGATGATGGGTCGGCCTTGGCGGTTACCTTATAGGCACGCCAAAGCTGTTTTAGTCTTCCGGGTTCTTTATCTTTTTTAGCCATAGTTGCTCAGCTTACTAAACTGCCTGAGCAAAGCCTTCAGAGGCCTTGTCGGCAAGGTGTTGCAAGTCTTCAGGAATGTCGCGGCCCAATCGCTGCATGGTCTGAGCCCAGAGTCTTCCCGCTCGGTAACTACTGCGCACGAGGGGACCGCTCATAACTCCGTGGAAGCCAATTTCCAATGCTTCATCTTTCAGTTCAACAAATTCCTGTGGCTTTACCCAGCGGTCAACAGGCAAGTGTCGAGGAGATGGTCGGAGGTACTGAGTAATTGTGATGATGTCACAGCCTGCGTTGTGCAGGTCACGAAGTGCCTCTGAAATTTCTTCCCTGGTTTCACCCATGCCGAGAATCAAGTTTGACTTAGTGATCATGCCAGCTTCTTTCGCCATTGTGATCACATCCATCGAGCGTTGGTAGTTGAAAGCTGGTCTGATTCTTTTGAAAATGCGTGGAACAGTCTCGACATTGTGAGCAAACACCTCAGGTTTGGCATCAAACACGCGTTGCAAAAGCATCTGCTTTCCACTGAAGTCAGGAATCAAGATCTCAACACCAGTTCCTGGGGACTTCTTGTGTATCTGCTTGATCGTCTGGGCGTAGAGCCAAGCACCTTCATCTGGCAGGTCGTCTCTGGCCACCCCGGTTACGGTGGCATAGCGAAGTTCCATTTCTTTGACGCTAATTGCGACTCTTCTAGGCTCATCAGCATCGAATGCTGCGGGCTTGCCGGTGTCAATTTGGCAAAAATCACAGCGTCGGGTGCACTGAGAACCACCAATTAGGAAGGTTGCCTCTCGGTCTTCCCAGCACTCAAAGATGTTCGGGCAACCCGCTTCTTGGCAGACAGTGTGAAGGTTCTTTTCTTGAACCAGATTGTGCAGGGATTTATACTCAGGGCCCATTTTTGCAGTGGTTTTTATCCACTCCGGTTTTCTTTCAATCGGGGTTTGAGAGTTCTTTACCTCTAGTCTGAGTAGCTTTCGTTCACCTTGCTGGCTGGACATTTTCACCTATCTTTCCCATCAATCCCATCACACTTTGAGCAACTTCTGCCAGTTCAAAATGTTTATTGGCAAACTTTGCCATGGTGGTGACCCCTGCATCTTCTATTCCGCAGGGTATGAAGCTTTCGTATGGCTCTAAAGAATTGTTCACATTCAGTGCGAAGCCGTGCATTGTTATTTTTTCACTGACCCTGATTCCAATGGCAGCTATTTTTTCTTCGCCATTAGGTCCATCAACCCAAACACCACTTCGACCCTCGACGGTCTTGGCCTGAATTTGAAATTCGCTCAAAACTGCAATCAATACATTTTCAAGCCAGCGCACGTATCCAACGACATCAATTGGTCTTGGCAGGTTCAGGATCGGATAGCCAATCAGTTGTCCGGGTCCATGCCACGTAATTTTTCCACCTCGATTAGTTTCAATCACCTCTGTGCCATCAGTTGGTAGTTCGTGCCGCTCACTTCTCTTGCCAGCAGTGTAGACAGGGGAGTGCTGGAGCAAAATTACAGTATCGCTGCGTTGTCCTGAGGCAACCTGAGAATGAATGGACTGTTGCAGCTCATAGCCCTCTGAGTAGCCCATCGGAGCTTGATCAAGCAGGTTCATAAATTCAGGCATGTTCCACCCCTGCGCCGAGTTTTGCACAGCGATTAGTTGGCTGACTCTTTTTCAATTCTCCAACCCCTATCCTCTGAGTGTGATGCTCATTCGATTTCGCGGTGGTCTTTGTCTGAAGCTCAAAGGCCGTTACTACCCTCTTTATCCTGCTTGGACCTGTTATGCCCAATCTGCGGGGCTGAATCCAAAAATGAATTCTTCGGGAAGGGTTTATTTTGAAAAACTCCCCGAGAAGCTGCATTTCGTAAAACAGCCCTACAACCCTGCCGATGGCTGGCTAGATTCCTAGCTGACCCTCGAAAGCTCCTTCTTCCAGTCTTACCTTCAAGTCGCTTAGATACCTGGCCGCATCCGCACCATCAATGTTCCGGTGATCGTAACTCAGGGCCAGATACACCATGCTTCTGATAGCAATCACGTCAGAGCCATCCGCGGACTGCATCACTACTGGACGCTTGGTGACAATTCCTGTTCCCAAGATTGCACTTTGGGGCAAGAACACAACTGGTGTGTCAAACAGAGCGCCTCGAGAGCCAGTGTTAGTCAGGGTGAAGGTTCCACCAGATAATTCATCTGGGGTCAGTTGATTGTTTCTGGTGCGCTCTGCCAAGTTGGCAATTTGCTTTGCAGTTTCTGCAATTGTCAACTCGGAAGCATCTCTAATCACGGGTGTTAGAAGTCCTCGATCGGTTTCTACTGCAAAAGAAATATTCTCCGTTGGGTGATAAACGATTGAATCTTCTTCGATGGTCGAATTGATCTTGGGGTTTGATTTCAAAGCCTCGGCTGCCGCTAAGTTGAAAAACGGCATAAACGAGAGCTTCACACCTGTTTTGGAGATGAAGTCAGACTGAATCTTCTTACGAAGTTCAGCAATCTTGGTCACGTCAACCTCTACCACTGTGGTTAGCTGTGCAGAGCTTTGCATGGACTCGACTGCCTTTGAGGCCAGCACCTTGCGAAGTCTTGACATCTTTTCGGTGGTTCCCCTTAGTGGGCTGATCTCGACCTGGTGACTCTTGGTAGGCGCGGCCTGGGTGGTTGCAGGAGCTGCGCCAATCATGGCCTCGACGTCTTCTTTGCGGATTCTTCCGCCAATTCCCGAACCATTTATCTTCGAAAGATCGACCCCGTTGTCTTTAGCCAATTTCCTGACGATTGGTGTCACGTAATTGGCATCACTTTCATTTGCAACCGCAGCAGCGGGGGCAACAGGGGTTTCTGGGGCCGCAGGGGCAGCGGGGGTTGCCGGCGTTTCTGCAACCGGTGCAGGGGGAGTTGGTGCTGCAACTGGTGCAGGGGGAGTTGGTGTGGCAGGAGGGGCTGGAGTTTCTGCTACCGGAGCCTCTGGGGCTTGAGCCGGAGCTGCTTCTGTTGGCGCTTCTGCAACTGGCGCTGGCGCCTCGACTACTGCCGCTGCCGGTTCACTAGCTGGTTCTGCAGCTGGCTCCGTAGGTGTCGACTCAGTTGCCGCACCCTCGCCGATAATGGCAAGCACTGCACCAACTTCGACGGTGTCGTCCTCCTGAGCTCGAATTTCCTGTAATACGCCCGCAACTGGGGAGGGGATTTCTGTGTCAACCTTGTCGGTGCTGACCTCTACCAGAGGCTCATCCACAGCGACGGTGTCGCCTACATTTTTTAGCCAGCGCGTGATTGTTCCCTCGGTGACTGATTCACCAAGTGCTGGAAGCTGTACTTCGCTCATTGTTTTCTCCTAGGCGTGCGCGTGCAGTGGTTTGCCGGCAAGTGCCAAATGAGCCTCGCCGAGTGATTCGTTCATGGTGGGGTGAGCGTGAACCAGAGGAGCTACGTCTTCGGGGTGTGCTTCCCAGTTCACTATTAGTTGCGCTTCACCTATTTGCTCACCGGCTCGAGAGCCAATCATGTGGAACCCGACAACGGGTCCGTTTACCTCACGGATGAGTTTGATGACTCCGGCGGTGTCTAGAATTTGACTCTTGCCATTGCCGGCAAGGTTGTACTCATAGGTAGAAATCTTGTCAGCGCCAAATTTCTCCTTGGCCTGGTCTTCGGTGAGGCCAACGGAACCAATCTCTGGCTCACAGTAGGTGACACGTGGGATTCCCATTTCATCAACTACCTGTGGATTTAGTCCCGCGAGTTCCTCGGCAACAAAGATTCCCTGTTGGAAACCACGGTGAGCCAGCTGCAAGCCAGGAACGATGTCGCCTACCGCATAGACGCCTTCAAGACTTGTTTGGAGTCGTTCGTTGGTGGTGACCCATCCTCGCTCCATTGCAACGCCTTGCTCCTCGTAGCCAAAGCCCGTTGCGTTTGGAGCGCGCCCGACTGCAACCAGCAGCAAATCGGCCTGAATGTTGTCTGCACCCTCCAGCGAAATATCAACGCCAGCATCGGACTGAGTTACTCCAGAGAACCTGGCTCCGAGTTTCAGCTCAATACCACGCTTTTTATAGGCTTTTTCGAGCTGCTTGCTCATTGATGGGTCCTCATTTGGAACCAATCGATCAAAGCCTTCAATAATCACAACTTCGCTTCCGAAGCTTCTCCAAACACTTGCAAACTCAACGCCAATTACTCCGCCACCCAAAACTGCGACTTTATTTGGAATCCAATCCATTTGAAGTGCCTGATCGCTGTTGACAACACGACCACCAATTTCCAGACCTGGAAGGGTTTTGGACACTGATCCAGTTGCCAGTACCACGTTTTTTCCTGTGTAGACGTCTGATCCAACGGTGACAGACTTGGGACCCGTTAGGTGCCCCTCACCTTCAACCATGGTCACTTTTTTGGCCTTGATAAGTCCACTGAGGCCTTTATATAGGCGATCAACTATGTTGTCGCGGTAACTGTTTACCGCTGTCATATCGATGCCTTGAAATTCTGCATGAACACCGAACTGCTCGCTCTCACGTGTCACATCAGCCACCTCGGCTGCGTGTAACAATGCTTTGGTTGGGATGCAACCGCGGTGTAGACAGGTGCCTCCGAGCTTGTCTTTTTCAACCAGGGCAACATTCATGCCCAACTGAGCCGCTCGCAGTGCAGCGGAATACCCGCCAGATCCGCCACCGAGGATTACTAAGTCAAAATTGTGTTCTGCCAAGGATTCTCCAAATTGAGTTGTTATTTTGCTCCAGCTTACTCCTGATTTTCTTTATGCATAATCAGCTCTAATAAAGTTCTAATCATCACCCCGCTGGCTCCCTTTGGGGTGTAATCGTAAGCAGCGGAAGAGTTATTTGCAGCACCCGCTATATCTAGATGCACCCAGGGAATCTGCTTGTCTTCCTTCTTCGCGACGAACTGCGAAAGAAATTGTCCAGCAATAAGCATGCCACCGGCTCTATTTCCAATTTTTACGTTCATGAGGTCCGCGATATCGCTTTCGAGAAGTTCTGCCAATTCCTCAGGCAAAGGCATGTGCCAAACAAGCTCTCCAGCCTTTTCTGCTGCACGCTGAACCTGCTTCACCGCATCTTCATCTCCCATAGCACCCACGTAGCGGTTACCAAGTGAAATGACGGCGGCGCCGGTTAGCGTTGCAACATCAATTATTAGGTCTGGGTTTTGCTCGCTAGCGAGGGAGAGACCGTCCGCCAAAACCAATCTCCCTTCGGCGTCAGTGTTCAAAACCTCAACGGTTTTACCATTTCTGATGGTTATAACATCGCCAGGTCTGGTTGCTCGACCGCTGGGCATGTTCTCCGCCAAGCAAAGATAAGCTGTCACATCTGCGCTGGTCTCAGTGTTTGCCAGTATCTGCATCACACCCAGCACTGTCGCAGCGCCTGCCATGTCGTATTTCATCCCGACCATGCCCTCGGATGGTTTGATGCTAAGGCCACCGGTGTCAAAGGTGATTCCCTTGCCAACCAGCGCTATTTTTTTGCCTTTTCCCGGTTTGCGGATCTTTACAAGTCGGGGAGGTCTTTCACTTCCCTGACCAACAGCCAAAATGCCACCGCAATTTTCCTCCACTAGCTTCTGCTCGTCCCAGATATCCACTTCTAACCCCGGAATGCTTGAGGCAAGGGTTGCAACTGCCTCTGGATACATGTGGTTTCCAGGTGTGTTGATTATTTTTCGGGTGTGATTGACGGCATCGGCTATTTGAATTGCCTTCTGCATGGGTTCTTGATACTTAGTGGGGACCTGTAGCTGGGTTTGATCTATCTCCTTGGCCCCATACAGCCTTTGATCAAAACCACCCAGCAGTAATCCTTCAAAAAAGGCCTGCGGATGTTTGAGGTCGAGATCAATCACGGCTTGGCCCAGATGCGAGATTGCTCGCGCTAACTTTCCGGCGAGTTTCCTGGTTTCTGTTTCATCAGGGTCGCTATCACCAAATCCAACATAAACATCAGGGGATTGCACTAAAACCTGGCCAGCTTTGTTTTTGAAGTTGTTGTGCTTGGCAGTTTGCTGCAGTTGTTCATCTGGCGATGAGGGGTACTGGCGGATGGTTGGGATGGATGCGTTTTCGGGTTGTGTTGAAAGTGTGAGAGAAATCATTGGATTATTTTATGCGAGGTAGGATTTAGCCGTGACCGAGTCAGATGTTTATAAGTGGGTTGTGCAGTCGGATCTTGTGGAGCCGGGCCTTCCTCTAATTGCCACTCTGACTGGATTCAACGACTCTGGAAGCTGTATCACACAGGTCTCGGATCAACTATTCGGCCACCTAGACAACGAGCTGGTTTTGCAATTTAGCAATGACAGATTGCTCGATTACCGCTCTAGGCGTCCACGCATGTTTTTTGAAAAAGACCACATAACAAGTTATGAGCCACCCGTACTCGCTTTGTATCAATTCAGCGATGAAGCTGGAAAGAAGTTTTTGCTACTCGACGGTTATGAGCCTGATTTCTCCTGGAACGCATTCTCAGAGTCAGTGCTTGAAATCAGCAGGACACTGGAAGTAAGTAGCTTGACCTGGATGCACGCTATTCCCTTTCCAATTCCGCACACTCGGGACATTGGCGTGACCGTGAGTGGCAACCGTCATGACCTAATCGAGGAGTACAGCGAGTGGAAGCCTCAGACAGAGGTGCCAGGCAACGTGCTGCACCTTCTGGAATACAAGCTTTCAGGTTATGGGGTGCCGGTGGCTGGTTTTGTGATGTTGGTTCCGCATTATCTTGGTGACTCTGAGATGCCCCAAGCCGCCTTGAAAGCACTTGAATTGGTTTCCAGAGCAACTGGCTTGGTATTTCCAAGCGACAGCCTGCGTGAAAGTGGCAAGAAATTCCTCACAAAATTAGAAAAACAGGTTCAAGAGAATGAAGAGCTTCAGAAGATGATTGGAAACTTGGAAGCTGGTTATAAAAACAGCAACATGGGACCAATGAGAGCTCCGATTGGCAAAAAAGATGTAGAAGTGCCTTCTGCGGATGAGATTGCCGAGGAACTGGAAGGCTATTTAACTCAAATGCGTAGAGGCGAAAACGAAGACGATGAATAGCAAACTCGCTTGGCGGGTTTTGATTTTTGCAAGTGTTGCATATCTAGTCAGCGTTACTCAGCGGACCAGCTTGGGGGTTGCTGGGATTGAGGCCAGCGAGAGGTTCGACACAACGGCCGTCCAGCTGAGTTATCTTGCAGTTTTTCAACTGGTTGTTTATGCCAGCATGCAGGTTCCAGTTGGCCTGTTGTTGGACAGATACGGATCTCGCAGGCTTATAACTATTGGCGCCATGTTGATGGCAATCGGACAGTTGCTGGTTGCCATCGCGCCTGTCTTGTCGGTTGCTGTCATTGGCAGGGGAGTGCTGGGGCTGGGTGATGCCTTTACCTTCATCAGTGTTTTGAGGCTTGTCCATACTTGGTTCGACTCCCAAAAAAGCGCGATTTTGCAGCAATATGTCGGAAACCTGGGTCAGCTTGGGCAAATCCTGAGTGCAATTCCGTTTGCTTACTTTCTTGGAATTGGAGGGTGGACAAGTGCCTTTTTAGCCTTGGCTGGACTTGGTGCGTTGATTGCGGCACTTTCTTGGCTGATGATTCAAGATAAGGCGAAGATCTCTGAGAATGTCAGTTGGCGCACTGCCGTAGCTGAGCTGAGGGAAACCATCTCTCAATCTGGCACCAGAATGTCTTTCTGGGTTCACTTCACTGCGCAGCCAACTCCGGTTACTTTTGGTTTGCTTTGGGGGGTCCCCTTTATGGTTCAAGCTCAGGGGTTTGAACCCTGGATAGCCTCGGCGGCACTCACCTTTATGGTGGTTTGGGGCATCATTGCCGGTGGCATAATTGGCCCACTCAGTGCCAGACACCCCGCATACCGTCGAAGAATCGTATTGATCCAGATGTTGTTGATTTTCGCAGCATGGGGCACCGTTTTGATTTTTCCGGCACCAATACCCATCTGGTTGCTTTTCGTCTTTTTATTGCTAATCACCCCTGGTGGGCCAGTGTCATTTTTAGCTTTCGAGTATTCGGCGCAGCTGATACCTGAAAAGAAGCGTGGCGCAGCAAATGGTTTTATTAATACAGGCGGCTTCTTTGCTGGCCTATTGATAATTTTTGCGGTTGGGGCAGGGTTAGACCTTGCCCTTGTTTCAGGCATAAGTGAGTCTCGGTTTGCCATAGAGGGTTTTAGGGTGGCCATGATTGGGCAGGGATTGGTTCTGCTATTCGGTTTGGGCATGTTTTTGAGGGAAAACGCCAAGACCCAAAAACTACTCAAAGAGGAATAGTCAATTCCGATAAATTGTTTCACCCAGCCTAGTGAAAAAACTTGGGAAGTCTGGCATACTAGAGGCTTACCCATGCAAGGGAACTTGACATGGGATTAATTTCTGCCCGGGGAAGGATAGAAAAATCGCTGTAAAAGCATCAAAGAGCACTAAGGCAAGCGCCTCAAAGGCTAAGCCTAAGGCTGAGGCAAGCCCGAAAGCAGAGGGTGAAAACCTGGAAGCGGTTGAGGAAATCGTGGCCGAGGCAACCGATGCGGTGAACCTGGCTGATGAGGTCAGTGACGAAACAAGCGAAATTCTGGTCATCAACGATTCTGATGAGGACGACATTCCTTCTGCCACCACAACAATTTCTGGAGCCACGGCCGATCCCGTAAAGGATTATCTAAAGCAAATCGGTAAGGTTGCGCTTCTGAATGCAGAGCTTGAGGTTGAGCTTGCAAAAAGAATTGAAGCGGGGCTTTTCGCAGAGGAAAAGCTCAAGACTGAAAAGAAACTCTCCCCGGAAATGCGAAGTGATCTTCGCTGGGTGATGAAGGACGGGCAGCGCGCCAAGGCCCACCTGTTGGAGGCAAACCTACGTTTGGTAGTCAGTCTTGCGAAGCGTTACACCGGTCGAGGAATGCAGTTTCTTGATTTGATTCAAGAGGGAAACCTGGGCCTAATCAGGGCAGTTGAGAAATTTGACTACACCAAGGGTTATAAGTTCTCCACCTACGCAACTTGGTGGATTCGACAGGCAATCACCCGTGCAATGGCTGATCAGGCCAGGACTATTCGTATTCCTGTCCACATGGTTGAAGTCATCAATAAACTTGCCCGCGTGCAGCGTCAGCTGCTTCAGGATCTTGGCCGTGAGCCCAGCCCTGAAGAATTGGCAGCAGAGTTGGACATGACCCCTGAAAAAGTGGTTGAAGTTCAGAAGTATGGGCGTGAACCAATTTCTCTCTCGACCCCACTGGGTGAAGATGGCGACAGTGAGTTTGGTGACCTGATTGAGGACACCGAAGCAGTGGTGCCCGCCGATGCCGTTGGCTACACGATGCTTCAGCGTGAATTGGAAAGAGTCCTAGACAGCCTTCACCCAAGAGAGGCTGGAGTGATTCGCTCCCGCTTTGGTTTGGGAGACGGTGTTCAGATGACGTTGGACCAGATCGGCGAGAAGTTTGGTGTAACCAGAGAGCGAATTCGTCAGATTGAGTCAAAGACTATGTCTAAGCTTCGTCACCCTTCAAGGTCTCAATTACTTAGGGACTACCTGGACCAGTCATGAGGACCATAATCGCTTTGGCTGTTGGCCGGGCGGTTCGGAAATTAATCAGGGTATTTCGACACGGCGGTGGCTCGGCGGTTCCAGGAACAGTCGCTTCAATAATTCAGCCAAAACTATTTCAAAAAGCGATTTCTAAATTCCCTTTGGGTCTAGTGGTCATTAGTGGCAGCAGTGGAAAGTCATCCACCACAAAGTTCTTGGTGCAAATACTTCAGGAACAGGGACTACAAGTCTTTACAAATCCCTCTACTGCGAATATTAAGCAAGGGCTTTTTAGCGCAGTGCTTCAAGGAGGCAGAGGCCTTGCTTTGCCAAAGGCGGATATTGCAGTAGTTGAAATGGACGAGGCCTTCGCTCTCAAAATCGGGGCACCGCTGAAACCTCGACTGAGCGTACTTACCAATGTGATGGATGAACAGTTGGATAGGTTCATTGATAGCGAGTATGTTTTGAATTCTTTGCAGGGGCTAGCTCTGGAAAGTTCTGGCGTGATAGCAAATGGCAACGACCCAAAGCTTTCAAGCATTGCAAACGATAACGTTCGATATTTTGGATTTGATGAGACTCTAGTTAACAATGAGGCGGCTCCAAGGTATGCGTTTTCCGTGGCAAAGCCCATTTCAAAATTGGATTATGAAATCAATCAAGTCACACCGTTTTCACTAGAAACAGATTCCAGAAAAATAGAGCTTGACCTTCCTGACCGAGGTCTTCACATGGTGTTAAATTTTGCAGCCGCGGTGGCAGCGGCACTTGAGCTGGTTGAAAATTTTGATGAGAAAAAACTGGCGACCTCCGCAGCTAATTTGGAAGGCGTTTTTGGGCGCGACAGCTTGGAAAACATAAATGGTGTTGAATCTAGGATTCTGCTCGTTCAAAACCGTGAGAGTTTTCGTTTGAACCTACTTAGGGCAAAAAATGCGGATCAGTTATTTATGGCGATTGGCACTGACGTAAAAGATCCATCATGGTTGTGGGGGGTTGATTTCAATGGTCTCAGGCCGGTGGATATTCTTACTGGCCATCATGCAATCCCAATGAAATATCGACTGCAAAGCTGTGGGGTTGAGGCTAAAACGCTGGTAAGCGATTTCGATGAGGCGCTGCAGAGCTTTATCGAGTTAGAAAAACCAGTGTCTGGCGAGCGGATTTTCATGGTTACCGCTGACACCTTTAGGCGCATGAAACGAAGTTTGGAGCTCAGCTCATGATCGGTTTTTTGTTCCCCGAGGTATGCAATCAGCAAGGTGATCAGGGGTATAAGGATTGGCTGGAGATAAATGGAGTTTCAACCCGTGTGGTAGGAGGAGAGCTCCCAACGGGCCTAGCGGGCTTGGTTGTTGGTGATGTCTCTGAGCAGGGTTCAGCAGTGCTTGAATCACTACTGGCCAATCATTGGCTTATTTCTGAGATTGAGAATGGGCTGACCGTCCTAGCCATCGGTAGATCTGGGCAAATAATCTCAAAAATTATTGGCGTGAAGCATTTCATTGGAAGTCAAAAAAGCCAATACGTAAACACTGAGTTTCAAGACAAGCCCGTATATGGGTTTATCAATGGCAGGTACGATTTGGACAACCTGATTGTGGAGTCTCTTGTTGGCGAGGGACGACTCATCAATTGCGCGCTATTGGGACCAGTTGGAATCGTGAATCCTTGGTTTGAAAAATACTGTTTTGATATTGAAACGGCTTCTCGTGAAGACCTGACTGATCACTACAGAAAATTAGTGAGTGATTGAGTCAGTCTTGTCTTGCCAATCAATCATGATTGGTTCCAGCTTTTCTTTATTGACTTTTCCGTGGTGACCACAGAACAGTAACTCTCCCGACTCTAGTTTCACAATGACGTAAGCCTGGGCGCCGCATATATCGCAACGATCTAGAGAGCTGAGTGTGCTGGTTTCTGACATAGTCCAAGGTTACGCTACGAACACTCAAGGGGTAGTCCAAAACAGGCCTGTTTCGCCAAGGGCGAAGTGTCAGCAACTAGCTAGCTGTATAAAGAGATAAATTATGCGGGTGAGTGATTATTCAGCAAGACACCTAAGCGTGCTAGAGGGCCTAGAAGCAGTTCGGAAGAGACCGGGCATGTACATTGGCTCAACTGATTCCCGCGGTCTCATGCACTGTCTTTGGGAAATTATTGATAACAGTGTGGATGAGGCTCTAGCCGGGCACTGCAAAAACATTGATGTTCGCATAAATTCTGACGGTTCGGCCATGGTTACCGATGACGGCCGTGGCATACCGATTGACAACGAGGCAAAGACTGGGCTTAGCGGTGTGGAACTGATCTTCACAAAGCTTCACGCTGGAGGAAAATTCGGGGGAGGTAGTTACGGTGCAAGTGGCGGTCTGCATGGAGTTGGTGCAAGTGTTGTAAACGCTTTGAGCGAGAGGTTAGATGCAAGGGTCTATCGCGATGGGTATCGATGGGACATGAGTTTTCACAGGGGAGAACCTGGCAACTTTGTCGCAGATGGCAAGACCCAAAAGTTTACGCCGTTTATAAACTCCAGTGAATTAGCTAAGGCTGAAAAGGTTGCCAAGAAAAAGACGGGCACCGAGGTAAGGTTCTGGCCTGATGCTCAAATCTTTACCAGCACTGAATTTGATCGTGATGCTCTAATTTCAAGGCTTCGGCAAACCGCGTTTCTAGTTCCTGGGTTAGCACTGAACCTGCACTGGCTGGATGATGAGCCAGAGAGCTTTATTTTTGAGGGCGGACTGAATGACTTTGTTGAGTTTCTAGCTCCCGATGTAGCACTTACCCCCACTTACTTCATTGATAGCCACGGTAGCTACAAAGAAACTGTTCCGGTTTTAGATGAGAAATCTGGAAATATGGTTTCGACAGAGGTTGATCGTGAGTGTCAAGTGAGAATCTCTCTCAGGTGGGGACAGGGGTATGAAACCAGCGTCAAAAGTTTTGTGAATATCATCTCCACTCCCAAGGGCGGCACTCACCTATCTGGCTTTGAACAGGGTTTGGTAAAGGCCATAAAGAGCTACATTGAGTCAAACTCCAGGAAATTCAAACTCGGTGGCCTAAAAATAGAAAAAGAGGATGTTTTAGCAGGCCTCAGTGCAGTTGTGACAGTCAGCATTTCCGAGCCCCAGTTTGAAGGCCAAACTAAAGAAGTTCTGGGAACACCGCCGATAAGACAAATAGTCTCTCAGTCAACGGTTGAGTGGTTTAGGTCGCTGACCAAATCCACTAAGCGGGAGGACAAAGCGGCAGTTGTCGCGCTTGCCGAGAAGATTGTAAGCGAGGGCAAGGCGCGTATAAGTGCCAGACAGATCAAGGAAAACCAGAGAAGAAAAAATGCACTGGAGTCCTCGTCGTTGCCGGCTAAGTTAGTCGACTGTCGTTCAAGTTCCGGCACTGGCAGTGAGTTATTTATTGTTGAGGGTGACAGCGCTTTGGGGACGGCCAAGCTAGCTAGGGATAGCGAGTTTCAGGCACTACTTCCAATCCGTGGAAAAATCCTCAATGTTCAAAAAAGCTCTATCGCGGACATGCTTGCAAATGCTGAGTGCGCATCCATTACGCAGGTTATTGGTGGCGGAAGCGGCCGTAGCTTCGATCTCTCCAGTGTCCGCTATGAAAAAATCATTCTCATGAGCGATGCCGATGTGGACGGAGCCCACATCAGGACTTTGTTGCTAACTCTGTTTTTCCGCTACATGAGGCCACTGGTGGAGGCCGGTCGAATCTACGCAGCTGTACCTCCGCTTCATAGGGTTGTCATCATCAGCCCGGGCAGTAAGCCAAACGAGACCGTTTACACATACAGCCAACAGCAGCTAGATCGGTTGCTGGCAGATTTGGAGAAAAAGGGTCTCAAGTATCAGCAACCCATTCAGCGCTATAAGGGTTTAGGTGAAATGGACGCGGATCAGTTAGCGGAGACGACAATGCAGCCCGAGATGAGATCACTGAGACGAATTACGACAGCTGATGCTCAGGTTTCGGATGAAATGTTTGAATTGCTAATGGGAAGTGAAGTTCAGCCGAGAAGAGATTTCATAATCTCTTCAGCGGATGATTTCGAAAGACAAAATATAGACGCCTAATGGGCTCCGATGGCCCTTGCATCTAATGCGGCACCAACGGTGTCTCGCTTGGTTGATTCAAGAATCTGTCTTGAGTCACCGAAACAGAACTCACCGCGTGATGAAATCTCGGCAAAATATAGATATTTGTCTTGTTTGCCAAACCGTTGAAGCTTGACCCCTTGTGTGGCCCTGCCCTTTTTGGGGATGTCATTTACGGGGGTGGACTTGCCTTTGCCAAATTCAGCTCCCAATAATCCATCTCCCGCTTCACTGGCGGTTAGCAAAAAATCTTCGTCCAAGCAGGCGGAGAATCCAATTAGCTGGTCATTCTCTGCCAACCTAATTCCCTGCATGCCAGAAGCTTGGAATCCTTGGGCCCGAACTGTGTCGGAGTCGATCTTTAGGCCTTGACCCAGCTTGCTTACAAACAATAGATATTGCTTGCTCTCAGCCGCCGAGATGAGTCGGTCTCCTTCTGCCAAAGAGATGATTTTCACTGCGTCTTTATCTGGTAGCTCGGCGATGCGCTTCACGATGCCATCCTTTGTTGCCATGGCTATTGGCTTACCGGTATGCCCGATTATTGAAACAACCTTGTCATCTACTAGTTCCAGAAACTCGTTTATTGTGGGAATCGATCCCAGTTGTTCTGCTGATTCAACCGGGGGTATGTCAATTGCGTTGATTTTGTAAAGCATGCCATTTTCGGTTATTGCTACAACCTCTCCCTCTATGGCCTTGGTTGGGCAGCCTTTTTGAGTGGATTGCTGCTCTGGCATTCGAACGAGTTTGCCATCACAGCTAAATGCTGTGATCAGCTCTAAGGTGTCATCGAGGGCTGAACGGATTTGAGTTCTTCTTGGAGTCGCCAGCTCCTTACTAACTTGCTCTAATTCTGTCTTTACTAATTCGGTTAGTTTCTCAGGCTGGTTAAGTATGGCTTCAAAACCCTCTATCTGCGTTCGCAGAGTCTCTGATTCGTTTTGCAATTCGATAACACTGAATCTTGTCAGGCGACGTAACCTCAGCTCTAATATGTGTTCAGCCTGGGCCTCAGACAAATCAAACACCTGCCTGAGTTTTTCATTAGCCTCCGAAACAGTTTCGGCTGATCTAATCAGTTCAATAACCTCGTCAATGTTTAGAACAGCAATTTCCAAACCTTGAACTAGATGAAGTCTTGATTGGGCCTTTTGTAGCCTGAATTCTGTCCTTCTTGTAGTGACACTCTTGCGGTGATCAATAAAGTGTTCCAACAACTCGATGACACCCATGGTCTTTGGCCTGCCGTCCACCAAGGCAATGTTGTTGATGCTGAAGCTTTCTTCCAGTGGAGTCAGCTTATAAAGCTTTTCCAAAACCTCTTGAGGGTCAAAGCCGTTTTTGATCTCAATAACCAACCTAAGACCGTGTTTGCGATCGGTGTAATCCTGAACATCACTGATGCCAGATAGCTTCTTAGAGCCAACCGCGTCCTTAATCTTTTCGATCACTCGCTCGGTGCCAACTTGATAGGGGAGCTCTGTCACCACCAGTGACAGTTTCCTTTTTGAAAGTGTTTCAATTGAAACTCGAGCTCTGACCTTTAGGCTCCCTTTCCCGATTTCATAGGCTTGCTGGATGCCGTCAACGGCTGTGATAATTCCGCCACCCGGGAAATCGGGACCAGGCAGAACCTGCATGATTTTTTTCAACGAATAATTACCCTGTAAGACTTTTATGGCAGCTTTGGTCACCTCTCCGAGGTTGTGAGGAGGCATAGAAGTTGCCATGCCAACAGCAATACCGCTTGCCCCGTTGACCAAAAGATTAGGGAAGGCGGCTGGTAAAACACTCGGTTCAGTCAATTGAGAGTCATAGTTTGGAATGAAATCAACAGTGTTTTCTTCGATCTCTGCAGTTAATGCCACAGATCCTTGGCTCATTCTGGCCTCGGTGTAACGTGCGGCGGCCGGGCCGTCGTCTAGGCTTCCAAAATTGCCATGACCGTCAACTAGAGGAAGTCTCATGCTAAAGGGTTGTGCGAGTCGAACCAAAGCGTCATAGATTGCCTGATCACCGTGCGGGTGAAGCTTTCCCATGACATCACCAACCACCCTTGAGGACTTAACGTGGCCTTTGCTGGGCAATAAACCCATATCTCGCATTTGGTAAATGATTCTTCTCTGAACCGGTTTTAGTCCATCTCGGACGTCGGGCAGAGCTCGAGCATAGATAACCGAGTAGGAATACTCCAAAAAGGACTGCTGCATCTCGTCTGTGACGTCGATATCTGTTATTCGTTCGGAGTTAGTCATCAATCCCTTGTGGCAAGATAGTTAGGATGCAGAAAACTCTACCTAAAGCCCCTAAATCATTGGGGAGGACTCGGCACGTGTTGAATTCTGCAATTGCAGCAATCAAAGGCGAGGCAAATCAGCTTGGTTTTTCAAAAGTTTCCTCAGTAATCATCGTGCTTGTTGATGGCTTAGGTTATCGACAGCTGGAACAAGTCGCAGGTCATGCACCCGTTATGTGGAAAAACTCAAAGCCAATATTGTCGGCGTTTCCTGCAACCACAAGCAATAACATCAAAAGTTTTGCAACTGGTCTCATGCCTTGCGATCATGGATTTTTGGGCTATCGAGTGAGACATCATCAGGGGGTAAGCAACCTGTTGAGCGACTTAGACAAATATGACCTAGAAGAGTTTTCTTCTGTGGTGAATATACCTGAGACCAAAACTGGAGTGGAGATTTCCACAGTTTCAATGCAGGAGTATGAAAACTCCGGATTTTCAAAGCTAACCATGGGTGGTTCAAACTTCGTTGCCGCGGAAACGATTGAAGATAGGTTTTTGAAAGCTCGCGAGATAACTAGGAAATCTAATCAACTGGTTTATCTGTATATCCCAGAGTTGGATAAAACTGGACACAAAGAGGGCTGGGGAAGTGATTTGTGGCTTAGCTATCTGGAGCAGGTTGACTCTGAGATTAGAAAAACTGACACTAGTGACCTAGGGCTGGTGCTAATAAGCGATCATGGGATGGTGAACACCAGTGAAGAATTCCAAATTCATTTGGACAAGTACATCGACGCTGAAGATATTGACGCCATTACCGGCGACACCCGGTGCAACTATCTGCACACCGAACTATCTCTGGAAGAGGTAACCCAGAGGCTCACTGACGAGCCGGTTGATGTTTACTCCACAGAGCAGATAGAGCAATTGGGTTGGTTTGGAGGGGAAATAAAGTCAGAATTCCGCTACCGGCTTCCAGAACTTGTTCTAATTGCTCGAGGGGATCATGTCCTGCTGCACAAGGATTTCAACACCGAGCGCGCCTACAAAATGGTTGGCCACCACGGAACATTTGATTCAAGGGAGCTGGAAGTGCCCCTGATGAGAATTGGAATCTAGTCCTCTTCCTCGTCTTTCTTGCCATCCCCTGCACCGAAGACTATTTCGTCCCAACTTGGCAATGAGGGGCGCTTCGAACTTGATTCGGGCTTAGGCACAAAAGGTTCGGATTCTTTTTGGGCCCTTCTCCGCTGAAGTTCCTCCAGTAGGTCAGTAGCAACACTGCTTGCATCCGAGGTTTGCTCTTCTGGCTCAGTCTCGGTTGTTTCAATTACACTCAGCGAAACAGGAGCGGGTTGCTCATCAAATATTTCTCGGGCGCCGTCATTGATTGGTTTCAACCAGTTATTTCGCGGGTCAAAACTAAAAATAGCCTCGCTATCGTTTGAAGTCGCGGTTAGCGTCCACTGGTCATCTTGCTTCGAGACACGGTATTCAACATCTCCCAGACGATGGGTAATCAGTTTTGAAAGCTCGATTGTTTCATCGAAGTCTTGAGCAACAACGTAAACAGCTAGTGCTGATGCCTTCACGTAATCAAGTTCTGCCATTACCGGAGCCGCAAAGGGCTCTACTTGTTCCGAATCCACTCCAAGTTGCGCTGAGACCTCTTCCAGCGTTTTTCCGGATCTAATCAGAGATTGGACTTCCCCAGGTGAGAAGTTTGATGCTTGAGTGTCCTGGTTTCTCATGGCTTGTCGGAGTTGGGTGTTAATTTCCAAACGAACGGTGGCACCATTCTCGTCTTCGAGAATTAGAAAGTCACCTTCCCTGCGTGAAAACTTTATGTCTTTCATGTGGCCTCCTGCTGCTACTTTGTCATCTAATTGCAAAAACCAGCTGATTTCAGACTGTGATTTTTGATATTCCCTGAACTTGTCCTGTGAATTTACCGTGGCGAGCTTGATTTAGGGAGCTTAATCAGGCATAGTTTCGCCCTGAAACAGATGGAAGAGGTGTTTCGTGGCAACTGACTACGATGCGCAGAGAAAAGGCGAAGACGATACTGAGAGTATCGAGGTTCTAAAAGAACGCATGCCCGATAAGCCCAGCGGCATTAGTGATGGCGATGATAGCGAATTAGAACCATACAGCGCTCCGGATGTTGTCAATGAAGAGCTAGATGTGGTGGTCATGCCGAAGCAGGAAAACGAGTTCACATGCATGGAGTGCTTCTTGCTGAAACCAGCCACACAGCTGGGAAAGAAGAGTCGTCAGGGCTCAATTTGCCTTGACTGCTCCAGCTAGTGCTTTAGACAAACCTTCTGGGTCGCGGGTACTAATGAGTAGTTTCTTGTATGGATCTTCTGGGTCTATGTTGTCCAGCCTGACCACCGAGTCGATTCCGCCTCGAATTTGAAAAAAAGTATCGGGTCCTAGCTCTGGGCCTCTGGCCCTGAAGGCATCTTCACCAGATAGGGGCACTGGGTTTGTCAAAACCGACAAGGGGATTACCGCTCTTCCTAGCACCAACTCTTTATCACTAACTGAAATGCTGGGTGACATCCCATAAAGCAATGCATTCACCGCCAGAGTCACTGCTAGACCGATAAAAAAAGCTAAATACCAATCAAACGGCCCCAGCATGAGTGTGAATCCTGGGATTAGTAAAAGCGTGGAAAGGGTCAATCCAATTGGTGGATTGAGTTTCTCTGAATAAATGGTCATCAGTTATAGATTACGCTCTAACCGTGGAAAATTCTGTGCAGGTATTGATTGTTGGCGATAGTGAATTAGTTCCCGGTTATGCCAAGGCGGGTGACGCAGGTGCTGATCTGCGTGCGAGCGAGGCCGGCAGGATAGGCCCTGGAGAAAGACTATTGGTGCCAACAGGAGTGAAAATAGCACTCCCTGATGGCTTCGTTGGATTAGTTCACCCAAGAAGTGGTTTGGCCGTGAAACACGGCATCACGGTGTTGAATACCCCTGGCACCATTGATAGTGGTTATCGGGGCGAATTGAAGGTTGTTTTGCTGAATACCTCAAATGATGAGTTTGTGTTTGAACGCGGTGAGAGAATTGCTCAACTGGTAATTCAGAAATATGAAAAAGCTGAATTTGTTGAGGTTTCCTCATTGCCAGAGACTGAGCGTGGCGAGGGTGGATTTGGTTCATCCGGAAGGAACTGATGAGTGAAGTGGAGAGGTCCGAGAAGGGGCCATTTGATATTTCTGAAGTTGGTCAGTTGCGGCCCTATATTGACTTTGGGTCGATTCGAGTCTCCCCAAACAAGGAGGCAAAGCTGCGTGTCGAATTAGAAGAGAAGACGAAAAAGGTCGTAGCAATCACAATTCTTTTTGGCGAGACCACCTTGCAGTTGCAGGCATTTGCGGCGCCTAAGACCTCCGGAATTTGGCAAGAGGCACTGGAGCCGATTCAGAATTCAATCAAAAAACAGGGCGGTACGGCCGAGGTGGTAAAAGGAATGTTGGGTGAAGAGGTCAGAGCTCAAATCCCAGTTGAATCGGAGGGCAAAAAAGGATTCAGGAGCAGTATCTTTTTGGGCATAGATGGACCCAGATGGATGCTTCGCGGAGTTATTTTTGGAAAAGCCGCCAACGATAGCGAGCATTACCAGCAGGCAATCGAGGCCTTTAGGTCAACCGTCGTTGACAGGGGTAATGTTCCACTTCCTCCAAATGAACTATTGCCACTGAAGCTTCCAGAGTCGCAGGTCGATAAGAGTGAGTGACGACAGCGTCAGAAAACAGGTCGCCAGTCGGCTCGGGCTGAATAGCGATGGAGACCAGGTCAGTTTTTCTCCCGCTTCACTTTTGTCCTCTATGGGAGGTCGGCTTGGAATTGTTGAGGCTGTATTGCCAACAATTTTATTTATCTCAGTTTTCAGTTTCACTCAACAAGGTCTGCCGGCAGTGGTGGCTGCCGCAAGTAGTTCAATAGTTTTCCTTGTGATTCGATTGATAACAAAGGGAATGCTAAGCCAGGTCTTGGTTGGAGGCCTAGGTGTTGCAATCGCGGCGTTTCTTGCTCTAAGAGAGGGTGGACAGACCGAGGACTACTTTTTGCTGGGGTTTTATACAAACGCGGCTTATGGATCTGTTCTCTTGATAAGCATCTTGATTAGGCAACCTCTGATTGGTGTTGCGGTTGCCTTACTTACTGGCAATAAGGAGTGGAAAAAAGTTCCATCGATTAGCTACAGGTTTTACCTGGTAACAACGATGTGGGTGGTGTTTTTCAGCCTAAGACTCCTAGTCCAATTGCCGCTATATTTCGCCGGAGCCATCGAGGCGCTTGCCACGGCAAGGCTGGTAATGGGTGCACCGCTTTACGCATTGTTGTTGGTAGCCAGTTGGCTGATACTCAAAGCGGTGTTTTTACAAAAGCGATAGATTTATAAATAGGGAAACACATAAGGAGTGACATGGCTAACAGTTTCGACGCCAAGCAAAAACTTTCGGTAGCTGGCAAGGAATACAGCTTTTATAACATCAACAAGGCGAGCACAAAGAAGTTGCCATACAGCCTTAACATCTTGTTGGAAAATCTTCTTCGTACCGAAGACGGTAAGAACATAACCAAAGATCACATCAACACCTTGGCAAACTGGGATGCCAAAGCTGAGCCAAGCAATGAGATTCAGTTCACGCCTGCTCGCGTGATCATGCAGGACTTTACCGGTGTGCCTTGTGTGGTTGATTTGGCAACCATGCGAGAGGCGGTTGCTGAACTTGGCGGAGACCCTCAACAAATTAACCCATTGGCTCCCGCTGAGATGGTCATTGACCACTCCGTAGTGATCGATGTTGCAGGCACGGCAGATGCTGCTGAGCGAAACGTAGAATTCGAGTATCAGCGAAACGGTGAGCGTTATCAGTTCTTGAGATGGGGCCAGGGTGCCTTTCAAGATTTCAAGGTGGTCCCCCCTGGAACAGGTATCGTGCACCAGGTAAACATTGAATATTTGGCTCGAACAGTTATGGCTCGTGAGGTCAACGGCGAACTCACCGCCTATCCCGACAGCTGTGTAGGAACAGACTCTCACACGACAATGGTTAACGGTCTTGGGGTCTTAGGTTGGGGAGTAGGGGGCATCGAGGCTGAGGCCGCTATGCTTGGCCAACCAGTTTCAATGCTGATTCCAAGGGTTGTCGGTTTTAAGCTCACGGGAGAGATTCCGATTGGTGCTACTGCAACTGACGTTGTGTTGACCATCACCGAAATGCTTCGTAACCACGGTGTTGTCGGCAAATTCGTGGAGTTCTATGGCGAGGGTGTCGCATCAGTTCCCCTTGCCAACCGAGCAACTATTGGAAACATGTCACCGGAGTTTGGTTCAACTGTCGCCATCTTCCCCATCGACGATGTGACTCTTGACTATCTGCGGTTGACCGGGCGCGACCAGGACCAGATTGACCTTGTTGAGCAATACAGCAAAACTCAGGGTTTGTGGCATGACGCTTCAACCGAGGCCGAGTACAGCGAATATTTGGAATTAGATCTTTCCACGGTAGTTCCATCCATTGCTGGCCCTAAGAGGCCTCAGGACAGAATCTCTTTGGACAATGCAAAATCAAGTTTCGAAAAAGATCTTGCCAACTACTCCAAGACTGAATCAAACCCTGCCCAGGTGAAGGGCAAGGAGTTTGCTGTTGATAATGGCTATGTTTCGATTGCGAGCATCACCTCTTGCACCAATACCTCAAACCCATCGGTAATGATGGCGGCTGGGCTTTTGGCCAAGAAGGCAGTTGAGATGGGATTGAAGGCAAAGCCATGGGTGAAGACTTCTCTGGCTCCGGGCAGCAAGGTGGTTACTGACTACTACGACAAGTCCGGTTTGACCAATTACTTAGACCAGCTGGGTTTCCAACTGGTTGGCTATGGTTGCACTACCTGCATCGGAAACTCAGGACCATTGGACCCAGCGATCAGTGAGGCTATTCACGAAAATGACTTGGCGGTCACAAGTGTTTTGAGCGGGAACAGGAACTTCGAGGGTCGAATCAACCCAGATGTGAAGATGAACTACCTGGCGTCACCACCGCTAGTTATCGCTTACGCTTTGGCCGGAACCATGGATTTTGATTTCGAAAGTGACTCACTCGGTGAAGATGCTGATGGAAACGATATCTACCTTCGTGACATTTGGCCTACGCCAGATGAGGTTCAAAAGACCATAGATAGCTCCATAAGTAGCGATATGTTCACCCATGAATACGCATCTGTGTTTGAGGGCGATGAGCGCTGGAAGTCGCTACCCACCCCAGAGGGTGACACTTTCACCTGGGATGACAACTCAACATACGTGAAAAAGCCTCCCTATTTTGAAGGAATGGGCATGCAGCCCAAACCTGTAACAGATGTATCAAATGCGAGAGTGCTTGCCAAGCTTGGAGATTCAGTGACCACAGACCACATTTCTCCCGCTGGAACAATCAAGCTCGATAGTCCAGCTGGTCAGTATCTTTCAGATAAGGGCGTCACTCGGGTTGATTTCAATAGCTATGGCTCACGAAGAGGAAACCATGAGGTCATGATTCGGGGCACCTTTGCCAACATACGTCTGCGTAATCAACTTCTGAATGATGTCGAGGGCGGTTACACCAGAGATTTCACGACAGATGCAGGGGAGCAAAGTTTCATCTTTGACGCCAGCGAGAACTACAAATCAAACGATGTTCCGTTGGTGATTTTGGCTGGAAAAGAATATGGTTCCGGGTCGTCCAGAGACTGGGCAGCCAAGGGAACCAGTTTGCTCGGCGTAAAAGTAGTAATTGCCGAGAGTTTCGAGCGAATCCACAGATCTAATCTGATTGGAATGGGTGTGTTGCCGTTGCAGTTCCCAGCGGGTGAGACAGCCGAAAGCCTGGGATTGGACGGTACCGAAAGTTTCGACTTTATCGGCATCGACAAGCTCAATGATGGAGTTACACCTGAAACGGTGAGGGTGAGAGTTAGTCCAACATCTCATTCTGGCGAAAAGCCAGTCATTGAATTTGATGCCAAGGTAAGAATCGACACCCCGGGTGAAGCTGATTACTTCCGCAATGGAGGCATCTTGCAATACGTGCTGAGAAGTCTGGTGGCCTAGGAAATAGCAAACTGCTTAGGTTTGTTTGAATTCTCATGTTGTTGCAAAATATCAAGTCCCCAGAGGATCTGAAAAAGCTCACCGAGCAGCAGATCAAGTCCCTTGCGGATGAAATCCGGGCAAAGCTAATTGAGGTGGTTAGCGCCTCAGGTGGTCACCTTGGACCGAACCTAGGTGTTGTTGAGACAACGATTGCCATCCATCGAGTTTTTGATTCGCCTAGCGACAGCATTGTTTTTGACACTGGACATCAAAGCTATGTTCACAAAATGCTCACCGGTCGCTGGGACCTACATAACCTTCGTGAGCGGGATGGAATAGCGGGATACCCGCAGCGAGAAGAGAGCGTTCACGACATTGTTGAAAACTCTCACGCTTCCACGGCAATCAGCTGGGCTGATGGTATTTCTCGAGCGCAGGCTGCAAAAGGTGAAACTGATAAGCACGTTGTCGCGGTTATTGGCGACGGTGCGCTCACCGGCGGAATGGCCTGGGAAGCTTTGAATAACATCAGCGATGACAATGATCGCTCGCTAGTTATTGTGGTCAATGACAATGGCAGGAGTTATGCACCCACCATCGGCGGTTTTGCCAAACACCTCAACAGCATTCGCACTGAGACCTGGTATAAAAAACTTCACAGAGCGTCCAGAAGAACTTTTTTCCGATTTGGACTATTTGGAAAGTTAGTTTTCTCGGCCGCGGAAGGTGCGGGCAAGGGCTGGATTAACACTTTTGCACCCAAAGGTCTCTTCCCAAACCTAGACATCAAATACATCGGCCCAATCGATGGTCATGATATTTCCGCGATGGAAACCGCTTTGTCACAGGCCAAGCACTACAACGCTCCAGTGATCGTTCACGCTATAACTCAAAAGGGCAAGGGTTACGACCCTGCTATTTCCGACGAGGCGGATCAGTTCCATGCAGTTGGGCAAATTAATCCTGAGACCGGATTGCCCGTCAAAAAAAGCAATGGCGTGAGCTGGACATCGGTATTTCGGGATGAAATCACTGAAATTGCATCTGAGCGTGAGGATGTTGTTGGAATTACCGCTGCAATGATGATTCCGGTGGGTCTGGATAAGTTTCATAAAAAGTATCCTGATCGAGTTTTTGATGTTGGGATTGCAGAGCAGCACGCCACCACTAGTGCAGCGGGAATGGCCTACGGCGGTTTACACCCGGTGGTGGCCATCTATTCCACTTTTGTAAACCGTGCCTTTGATCAGCTGATGATGGACGTAGCCCTGCACAAAGCAGGAGTGACATTTGTTCTTGATCGCAGTGGTGTCACTGGCCCTGACGGCGCAAGCCACCATGGAATGTGGGACTTGGCCCTTTTACAGGTTGTTCCAAACATTGCTATTGCTGCTCCGAGAGATGCTCAGTCGCTGAGAGAGCAACTTAGAGAGGCTGTGGAGGTGTCGAATGGCCCCACTGTGATTCGCTTTCCCAAGGGTTCTGCAATTGAAAGTATTCCAAGCCTTGAAAGAACTGAAGACGGTGTAGATATCTTGGCCAGATCGGCCGCTATGGACGTTTTGATTGTTGCAACCGGCACCATGGCAACAGTGGCAATGGAAGTTCATTCACTACTGTCGGCCCAGGGGATAGGCTCAACCGTAATTGATCCAAGATGGGTAATTCCTGTCAAACAGAGCATTGTGGAGTTCAGTCGACAGCACAGACTGGTAGTCAGCATTGAGGATGGAATTCGAGTTGGAGGAATCGGAACACGCATCCGTCAGCAAATGCGCGCAGCTGGCATCGACACTGGATTGCAAGAAATCGGTTTGCCTGATGAATTCCTGGAACATGCAAGTCGCGACGAAATTATGGAAAGAGTTGGCCTAACTCCCAAAGCTATTGCACGAGACATAACGGCACAGGTTCTTGGGGCAAAAGTTCCGAAGGCCAGACCTTTGGAATCAGATTCAGTCCAAAGTTCCGAACAAAGGGAGTACGAGTCCTGATTGCCAGGGCCTGACACCTTTTTCTTGAAAGAAATCGGCTAGCCGGTCTGGAGCGACTTCATTCCAAATGGCTTCCCTCACAACGCTGGGTGAGATTATTACCTCCACTGGAATTTGCACCTCTTCAGCTAATTCAGCAAGCAATACTTTTAGTTTCTTATAGCGCTTGTCCGCGCTCGGCTTCAACTTTTGCCAATTCTTATGGTGAGGAATGGCCAGCTCAGACGCCTCTCTGAGTGGAGGATGCTCTGTGTTAGCAGCCTCGCTATAGGCAGTGTAGAGCTTGTTGTA
>CAJXMQ010000003.1 GCA_913056225.1 uncultured Micrococcales bacterium
TTCGCAGCTACATTGTCTTCTGGCATTAAAACCTCTTCCTCGAACTTCCCAGATGTAATTACACACGTGTAACTATGAATAAGTCAAGTTGAAGTTTTCCATATGTTGATAAATATGCCAATTGTGTTCTGATTGACTACCCTTGAAGGCGTGAACGTATTAATCACCGGTGGCGCCGGATACATCGGATCCCATGTATCAAGGTTGCTCATTGAATCTGGTCACTCAGTTGTATCAGTCGATGACTTCAGCACTGGGCTCGCTGAAAGAATTGGCTCAGAGTCTTATGAACTGAAACTGGAAAATCCAGATGCCGAGTCAAAACTTGCATCCATTCTCAACGAGCATGGGATAGACACGGTGATCCACTTTGCCGCGCGCAAGCAGGTTGGCGAGAGTGTTGAAAAACCAGAGCTTTACTACAAATCTAATATCGGTGGGTTGTTGAATTTGCTGAGCGCGATGAAAACAGCGGGAGTCAAAAAGATGGTGTTTAGTAGCTCTGCAGCGGTTTACGGCATGCCTTCCGTGGAACAGGTTGATGAGCAGAGCCCAACAAATCCAATCAACCCGTATGGTCAGACCAAACTTATTGGTGAGTGGATGATTGACAATGCCAAGACTTGGGGTCTCAGCGCAATTTCGCTGAGGTATTTCAATGTTGCTGGCACTGGATGGTCAGACCTTGCAGACAAACAGGCATTGAATCTAATACCAATTGCTATCTCCAAAATTAGTCACGGTGAACCTGTTGACGTTTTTGGGGATGACTACCAAACAGAAGATGGAAGTTGCATTCGCGATTACATCCACGTAATGGACTTAGCGAAAGCCCACATTGACGCCATTTCCCATCTGAAAAACCCAGGTAATGAAGTGTTCAACGTGGGAACAGGTGAAGGTTCGAGTGTTTTTGAAGTTTTGGCTGAGCTCAAAAAAGTATCAGGGATTGATTTTGAAATGAACATCGATTCAAGACGAGCCGGTGACCCGCCCAAATTGGTTGCATCCGCATCAAAAATTCAAGACAGCTTCGGCTGGAAGTCCGAATTTGGACTGGCCGAAATCGTTGCTACCGCCTGGGAGTCTAGGGAATCCTGAGAACCTGATTCACACGAATTAGGTTTGGGTTGGTAATCCCATTTTCCTCAACAATCGCTCTATAGCTAACTCCAAACCTTGCAGCGATTCGAAACAGGGTATCCCCAGCGCTGACCCGATAGGTTTGCTGCTCAACCTCGGTCTCTGGTTCTGGCTCTGGTTGAGGCTGTGGCGCGGGCTCAGAGGTCTGAACCTGCTGGTTAGGAATTGTCAAAACCTGTCCAACAAAAATTAGGTTTGGATTACTAAGTCCACTGGCACTGGCAATTGCAGATGTGGTGACGCCGAATTGGTTTGCAATCTTTCTCAGGAAATCTCCACTTTTCACCCTGTATTCAATATTTCCGGTTTGAACGGTCGGTTCAGGCTCTGGAGTTGGTTCAGGCTCGGGTGTCGGCTCGGGCTCGGGAGCTGGTTCTGGGGCATTTGGAGTGATATCAACCGGTCCAGATCCTGGAATTGTCAGAACCTGACCCACCCTAATGAAGTTGGGATTGCGAAGGTTGTTGGCCTCAACGATCGCTGCCACGGTTGAACCCTGGCTTGCAGCAATCTTGGACAAGAAATCACCAGGCTTCACGGTGTATTTCTTGGGCGCAATTACCTCAGGTGTTGGCGCAACATCAGGTGTGCTGGTCGCGGGCTGCTCGGGAATTTCAGGATTAGTTGAGTCATTGTTTTGAAACTCTCCAACCGTTGCCCCGTCTTCAGTCACAATATTTGTGTTCTCGGGCAAAGAACTACCGGTTGGAATGTTGAAGGCAAACCAATTCGAAACCCAGTTATAACCGAGTGATTCCTCGCTGAGGCTCTGGTAATCTTCGAAACTTTCTAGTGCAAATTTTTCTCCCTGAACAACGACGAATATGTCTCGGCTCTGGTTGCGAATAAATTGCGTCATCTGAGTGTCTTGCTCCCCCATTGCCAAACAGGTTGCTGGATTGAGCTCAACTGCTTCACCAGGGTATTGCGCAAAAACCTCGGGGCTGGTCGGAATCAGCTTCCCTTCATCCAAGAAGTAGTTGGCTGATTCACAGCTGACTTTGGACTGAGTCAAGAACTCTTGGGTTTCAAGCCTCTGCAACAGCGAATCATTCAACTCATAGATTGGCCTATCGGTAATGGTCTCTGCATGAGCTTGAGACTGAAGCGGGATTTTTTTGTCATAGCCATCTATCAGGTATTTGACACCAGATTGCTTGCCGCGGATAACGCTTGACGGCGCTGCTGCTGCACCTCCACTGGGGATCGAATCCACCAGAGTTTCAGGAAGGCTGAGTGCTGGACCGAGTTGATTGAGCAGGTCGGACCTCATGCCGTTTTGCAAGATGGTGTATCTCTGGCCAGCAGTTACCAGGTAGTGGTAATAGGACCCTGGGAAATTCACCACGGCTGGGGCAGAAGCGGTGGCATCCACCGTTGGAATCTTGGCCAAGAACTCGTCACTGACCTCGATCGCGGCTGGGAAGAACTGATCAACATCCGCCACCGGCAACTTGCCAGCAGCAGTCATGATGAAACCATCACCCTGGCTAGATTTGATAAATCCACTGAATGGTATTTGTGCACTGGTTGCATCCTGCAGGCCGACAACGCCTTGGGCCTCATCAAACCAATCAGTCAGGCCAATCTCTGCTGCCATCACTGCATCAATCAGGTAAATTCCATCGGTTGTTGCCAAACCCAAGCGGTCATCTTCTTCAATTTCAAATACGGTTAGCTCACTGGTGATTGGAGCTCCGGCGATTAGGGATGGGAAATCCGAGATTTCTGCCTCTATAGGCTGAGGAACTGAACTGGTTACCTTCTGCAGCGCAAGAGTGTCTATGACTTTTCTGTATTCCCCGTTTTCAATCCAGTACTGACCAGACTGCGTCTGCACCAGCTGACTTATTTGAACACCGTTGTCAAACTCCAACAGTTGAGCACTGGGCAATACAAGTTTGTTCGCACAATCCAACCCAAACTCAGCCGCCAGCTCACAGTTGGGGACCAAGAAACGCCTGTCACCGGCCAATAAAAATAGCTCTTGAGTTGCAGAAGATTCCACAAGCAACTGCATGGGGCCAGCATCTGTGAAGCTTGCCAAATAAGGCTCTGATATTTCACCGACCGGTCCCAAGGCTCTTAGTGCCTCAACCTGGTTGGGGTCAGTGATTTCAAATTTTTGAGAACCACTGATTACATATAGTGGGCTTCCGGCACTTCTCAAAAGATAGCCACCACCGATTGGAGATCCAAACCAGTCGTGGAAAAAGCGCCAGAAGTTTCTATTGCCGTAGGCGCTACAACTATCACCGGTTCCATACATGTTGTCCAGGGCGGCGTTATTTGGTGTGTAGGGGGTGTAGTAATAAAGGTTTGCAGTTGCCTGGCTTTTTAGCTCAAAGGCCTTGGTACCACAGGATGCTCTGGGGCTGTAGCGTACATTGACTGTTCGTCCAGGGCGCAACCAGGTGAAAGACCCTTCTGGGTTTCCGTACCACTGAAGTTGACTTGCCGCCCTGTAAAGCTGGTTAAAAAGGCCAACGTAAACCTTTCCACAAATACCAGGGTCACTGTCTGGGCAGCCATACCCCATAGCTGCCCTGTACATGTAATCGGTTGGCTTTGAGCTGGTAACCAATCCCTGCTCTTTTTGAAGCTTCACAATCAGAACCTGGGGGTTTATGCCGCAAGCATTTGACACATCGTTAATGATCTGAGCTGCGGTTGCACCGCTTCTTGCTGGAATTGCCTCGCAGCGTCCAGCGCTGGCCTCCATAGCTGGAGTGTCCATTAGGTAATCTTTCAAGCAATCTGGGCCAGAGGCATCTGCTCGACAGTTGCTAACTCGAGAATCCAGAAACTCTTGAATTTGATCAACACTCATTGTTCCAAAATCGAAAAACACACTGTCTGTGATTATCAATCCTGGATCAAATGCACTTCCCGGAGGCGCAGCCTGAGCTTGCTGCACTGGCACGAATAATGCAGACAGCAAAGAGACAGACCCGATCAGGGTGAGGAATTTACGCACTAAGGAATCACCACCGAGACGGGTTCGCTTTCGCCCTCATAAGAATCAGAAAGATAAGAAACGGAGACAACTGCGGTTCCTCCAGGTAGCCCGGATAGAGGGATATCAATCGGGGCGCACTGGGTGTAGTTACTTGACCTGTTGGCCATTACCGTAGCCTCAGTTGAAAAATCACCCGCAAGCAATTTCAAGCTGCACTCTCCTCCGTCTTCAACAACATCAAAAACTTGGGCAATAACCTCAAGCTGCCCCTCGTCTGTGTAAACCATCGCACTGACCACCTCAACGTTTACTTCACTGCGCTCAACAGGCTCAGGTTCTTCCTCGGTCTGTTCTGGCTCTGGATCCGTTTCTGGCTCGACAGGCACAGGTTCAGGCTCAGTTTCTGGTTCACTTTCATTAACGTCTGGTGAGTCGTTTTCGTTATCAATTTCAATCGGGGTCGGCTGGGCGTTCCAACTCGGGACAAATGCCGAGCAGCCACTGAGGCTCAAGCCAATGATTAATGCAGTAGCTAGACCTTTCCAGCGCATGGCAGACCTCCTCAAAATTAAAGCTTAATTTTGAAGTTGAAGGTTTTGATAGATGCTGGTCGGCGTGGCGGTTTAGTCGAGCTGACTCTTTAGGTTCTGATTTTTCTGGTCAACCTCGATTTTCAACCGTTCTCGGAATTGGTCCATCTTGCCTAATAGCTTCTCATCCTGCGCCGCCAGAATCCTGATTGCCATTAGTCCTGCGTTCCTAGCGCCATCGATTGCCATCGTGGCCACTGGCACCCCAGCTGGCATTTGAGCAATTGAAAGAAGAGAGTCAATTCCTTCCAGGTTTTTTAGAGAAATCGGAACACCAATCACCGGAAGTGAGGTCATTGAGGCAACCATGCCCGGAAGGTGAGCGGCTCCGCCTGCTCCCGCGATTATCACCTGCACACCCCTGGATGCGGCCTGTTTCGACCACTCAAGCATGGCGTCAGGAGTTCTGTGGGCGCTTAGCACCTCTACCTCAGGCTTGACATCAAATTCAGAAAGCACGGTTTGTGCCTGCTCCAAGACCTTCCAGTCGGAGTCAGACCCCATCACAATAGCTACACTCACATTGACATCCTATGACCCACTGATGACCGCTGCAGCTAGAAGCGCTCGGGATCGAACAGTTTCCAAATCATCACCAACCATGGTTATGTGTCCCATTTTTCTGCCAGCTCTCGGAGATTTTCCATAGGTGTGGATTTTGGCTTCTGGGAATCTGTACATGGTGTCTGCAAAGTTTTCTAAAAAGTCCGTTCCTTTTTCAGTGCCGAGCAAATTCACCATCACCGAAACCTCCGATGTCAAATCTGTAAGCCCCAGGGGTAGATCTAAAACGGCTCTCAGGTGTTGCTCGAACTGGCTGGTAATAGACCCATCGATTGTGAAGTGTCCAGAGTTATGAGGCCTCATTGCTAATTCGTTTATCAGCAGTTCACCATCTCTGGTTTGAAACATCTCTACTGCCATAACACCTGTAACTTGGAGCTCGGCTGCAATCCGTTCTGCAATTTCAAGGGCTTGCCGTTGATTCACATTTGGAGCAGGAGCAATAACCTGGGAGCAAACTCCATTCAGTTGAACTGTCTCCACTGCAGGCCATGCACGCCATTCTCCGCTGGGTCGCCTTGCCGAGAGAACTGCGATTTCAGAAACGAACTCGACTAGTTGCTCCGCAAGTAGTGAACCCCCTAATTTGTCAATGTTTGCAAACCAATCCTCCACCTCATTGGCGTCACTTATGACTCTTACTCCCTTGCCGTCATAACCGCCAATTGGGGTTTTAACAATTACCCGTCCGCCGTGGGATGAAATGAAGCGCCCCAATTGATCGGGTGTTTTGATTTCCTCCCATTCGGGCATTGGTAATCCCGCCTCGGAGAGCCTTGTTCGCATCAACAGCTTGTTTTGAGCGAATTGCAGTGCTTCACTCGGCGGCTGCACACTTGTTCCAGATTTCTCAACCTGTTGCAAAGTGGTAATTGGGACATGCTCATGATCGAAGGTAATGACATCAACCCCGTCTGCAAACCATCCCAGTTGTTCGGCATTTGTGTAATCGCCAACAACCGTCGTTGATTTCTCAGCCGACATTCCCTCAGACTCGGCAAAAACCTTCAAATCGATGCCCAGTGCTATGGCCTCTGGAATCATCATCCTCGCAAGCTGGCCTCCGCCAATTACTCCAACTTTCAAGATGTTTCCCCTCTCAGGTGCAAAATGTCGCCTGCAGAAATTCTGTGCTCGCCGTGATTCAGCACCAGCAACCCATCCGAATCTATTTCGGTCGCGATGCCCACAATCTCGCCGGAGTCGGTTTGAACCCGAATCCTTTTCCCAAGCGTATGAGAAACCTCTCTAAGTTTTGTTAGTAGCGGCTGTTTTCCAACAGATTCAAAACTGGCTCGGAGCTGTGAAAAATTTCTGAGAATCTCAGCAAGCTGAAAATCGTAATTCGTGTCAAGCTGCAGGTTTTCAATTGACTCTGTTTGCTCAAGACCAATCTGAAAGAGATTTAAACCAATTCCAACAACCGCAAACTCGGCAGTGGCAGAGCCCAAAACCCCTGCAATCTTTTGTTCATTCACTAAGACATCGTTTGGCCATTTCAGTCCTGCCTGAGCACCCTGAGCGGTGAGGGACTCCACCATGGACACAGCCAAAAGCATCCCATACCAGTGAGCAGGGCCACTGGGGTTTCTAATCAAGATAGAAACTGCCAAAGAAGATCCTGCAGGTGATTCCCAAACCCTTTGGTTGCGTCCCCGTCCAGCAGTCTGCTCAGCTGCGCAAACCACACTCAAATCTGGCCAGGACTGAGCATTCGCTGAAGCTTCGCTAATCAAAAAATCATTAGTTGAACCAACAGTTGGTAGGAAAACGAGCTTGTTACAAAACTCAGATGAAGAATTTAGGTCCATGCATTCCCTTCGGACCCTTCAAACATTACTAAAGTAGTCGGCATCACTAAATTGGAGAGATCTTGACAGACAATCCAGAGATGGACACCACCGCAGGTCGCATTGACGACTTGAAAAAGCGCTATCAACAGGCTATGAACCCAGCTGGTTCAGAGGCAATAGACCGACAAAAAGCCAAGGGTAAGCAAACAGCGAGGGAGCGAGTTCATCAATTACTAGACCCCGGGAGCTTTGTTGAGATCGATGAGTTTGCAAGAAGTCGTGGCGCTGAAGGTGACAAAAGACCCTATGGCGACAGCGTTGTAACCGGACTTGGGACCATTCATGGCAGACAGGTTGCGGTTTACAGCCAGGACTTCACAGTGTTTGGTGGCTCCTTGGGAGAGGCAGCTGGAAACAAAATAATCAAGATCATGCAAATTGCAATTGATACCGGTGTTCCAATAATTGGAATCTTGGACAGTGGTGGAGCAAGAATCCAAGAAGGCGTTATCGCACTCGGGAAATACGGAGAGATATTTAGAAAAAATACCCTGGCCAGTGGGGTAGTCCCGCAAATTTCTCTCATCATGGGCCCAGCTGCCGGCGGCGCTGTCTACTCCCCCGCTCTTACCGACTTCGTGGTGATGGTTGATAAAACCTCAAACATGTTCGTGACCGGACCCGATGTAATCAAAACTGTGACCGGTGAGGAAGTTGGCATGGAAGAGCTGGGTGGAGCTCGTTCCCACAACGAAACCAGTGGTGTGGCTCACTATCTCGCTGAAGACGAGCCGGATGCGATCGATTATGTTCGAACTCTGATTGGATTCTTGCCAGCAAACAATATGTCAAACTCCGAGAGGTTTGAGCCTGCGCACGAATTGGAGATTACCGAGCAAGACATGAAGCTCGATGCGCTAATACCCGACAGCCCAAACCAGCCATATGACATGCATGCGGTAATCAGCGCCACTGTAGACGATGGAGATTTTCTAGAAATCCAGCCACTGTTTGCTCCAAACATAATTATTGGTTTTGCTCGAGTGGACGGTCAGACAGTTGGAATCGTTGCCAACCAGCCATTGCAAATGGCTGGAACACTCAACATCGACGCGGGAGAAAAAGCTGCGAGGTTTGTTAGATTCTGCGACTCGTTCAACGTTCCAATTCTCACACTGGTTGATGTTCCAGGCTATCTTCCTGGCACGGACCAGGAATGGGCCGGAGTAATCAGGCGGGGAGCAAAGCTTTTGTATGCCTACGCCGAGGCGACAGTTCCCTTGATAACCATCATCACTCGCAAGGCCTATGGTGGCGCATACATCGTCATGGGAAGCAAGCAGTTGGGTGCTGACATAAACCTGGCCTGGCCAACGGCCGAGATTGCCGTGATGGGCGGACAGGGTGCTGTCAACATCCTCTACCGAGACAAAATCAAACAGGCCGCTGAAGCTGGCGAGGATGTTGAGCAGGTCAGGCAGAGGCTTGCGAAAGAGTACACATATAGTGTTGCAAGCCCATTTTTGGCAGCGGAGCGTGGGGAGCTGGATGGCATCATCGAGCCTTCTGCAACTCGAACCAGCGTCATCAAAGCCCTGAGAGCGCTGAGGACCAAGCGAGCGGAACTTCCGCCCAAGAAGCATGGAAATATCCCGCTGTAATGAATGACAACAATCCCGAATTTCAGATTCACTCGAGCCTAAGTGAAACCAAAAAGGCCGCTCTGGTAGCAGTTGTTTCGCAACTTTTAGAAAACAAATCCGAAGCCTCCGTGATCCCCACAGACAGGTCTCATTCTGCCTGGGTTAGGACTTTTCAGACTCGCAAAAATCCCCGATAAGCCACGCAGTGGCTGGTCAACCAGTCCCCCATTAAGACAACAACCAATTTGACCACAAGGCACCCAAGTCGACTATCTAGTTGAGAAAATTAGATGTTCGAAACGGGTGGCCGTTGGGGGGTCACCCGCTTCGAGCATTTCAGATACGCTCCCAAACACTCGGTTCTGATCGCTCAGGACTCATCGCCGCAATTGTCACCTTCCAAGATTCACCCTTTGGTGATCGAATAGTGATTTTGCCGTGGCTCACGCTGTCGATCGCCTCTGTCACCCTGCGAAGAATTTCCAATCGCTCAGTTTGCTCGACATCCTCCAGGCCTCCCTCATCTAAGAGTTCCACCTTTACCCCGCGTTGACGGGCTCGATTCGCAGCCTCGCTAACACGGTCATCAATCAAGCCTCTTCCACGAATCAAGTCTCTGAGACCCGCCTCCAAGATTTGTGCCTGAGTTTTATGTTCAGCGGATAGTTGACCGTCGTTTTCAACGATGGCTGTCAGCAGTGGTTCAGCTTTTTGCAGTGTCTGTTGAATTCTTTCCTGGCGAGCGTTTCTGGCAGCGGTGCGACCAATCGCGACCACAGAGGAATTCCGCTGAGATTCCATGGCCTCACTTGCTTGCGCATCAGCGGTTCTAATCGCATAACCCGCAGCGTGCCCGGCGAACACCATCAAAAGTGCGCCCAAAATTCCAGCGTTGAGTAAGACTCCAATTCCGCCCCAAGCAACTACTTGTCCTGCAATTAGCGCAAAGCCTAACCAGCCAATCACCACGTGCCCGCGAAACGACGTAATCCCCATCAGTGTGCCAAGTCCCACCACGTACCAAGTTGCATAACTGGCAGGCTCATTAACGATAATGATTTGGCTGAAAACCAAAGGGGTGACTGCAGTGAAGACAAGATTCAAAATCGCCAACCAGATTGGAATCCTAAATCCCTTATAAAAAACAATGCTTGCAAGAGAAATAATCAAATACAAGCCGATCATCGTCACCGCCAGGGAGGCAGATGAATATGCATAAAGGCTCGCTACTCCAAGCCAAGCGTGATAGCAACTGTAAAGAAAGATGACAATGGAAATTGTGATCCTGGAGGCTGTTAGCGAGTCCATCGAAGAATCACCTCGGTTCCAACTTCGGGCTGAGTGTTTACCTTCGCCTCTCCACCAACGGACTCAACTCGACCAATAATGCTAAGTCTTAAGCCAAGTCGATTTCGACTAACTCGATTTGATTTGAATCCTTTACCGTGATCCATTATTCGAATCTCTAAGAAATCTTTCCCGCTTTCGGTGTGTAAATAGGTTTTTGGGGAACCAGAATGCTTTCTCGAGTTCTCAATTGCCTGCAAAGATGCTTGAGTCAAAGCCTCTGCCACCTCAGCAGGAACCGTTGAAGAACCTTCGCCAACTGAACTCACAATCACATTGTCATATTCGGAGGCCGCCGCTTTTAGAGCTCGAACCAGAGCCAGAGTGGAAAAAGATGTTCGCTCTGGATCTTGATTACCAACAGTTTCCAATTCGGACAGCGCCTGTTTCGCAAGGTGAGAAACCGACTCATACTCGTCTGCAGATTTAGCTTTTCCGGCTAACAGCAGTGTGTTCAGAACCCGGTCATGCACCAACGCGTCCACCAAACCGCGCTCACGTTCAATAGCATCTTTCTGGGCACGCACAACAGAATCAATCAACGAATCGGAATTGGCTTTATCAACTCTTCCGAATTGACCGATGATCAACCTTGCCAAGGATCCAAAAACGGCACCTAGAAACAGAACCAAAATTGCATCCTGAATTCTGCGGTCCATTGGAATCTCGCCACCAAAGGACTGAGCCGAAAAAACGAACCAAACTCCAGTGAGCGCTGCGGCTGACAAAACGCTCAGTGGCGGTTTCATAACCACAGATAGAGAAATCGCACTCATTCCCATTGCCCACCAAACCCAGGGCCGAAATTCATCTGGCATCAATGCTGGGTCTGTGGCCAAAATGGGCCAAAGCAAAATCACAATTATTGGAGAAATTCCGTGAAAAACCAGCCAGGGTTGAGCCCTGACTGCGAACCAGGCCCCATAGACCAGTCCTATTTGACTGGTTACGATAAGCGCCACCAAAAGCCAGTGAGTAGGAAGTAGAACTGGGCTTTGCACAACGGCGTTTCCAATAATTTCGATGCCGGTAAGCAAAACCCCAATGCTAAACGCCCGATAAATTATTTGCTCAACAGTTCCTCTTGCTGAATAGGAAAGGGTATCCACCTACAAAAGCTCCTCGTTTATGTAGCCGTCTTCAATAGCCCGACGAAGCAAATCAATCTTGGTTCCTGCATGTCGGCCAAGCTTTGCATACTTTCTTCGCACGCGGTCGATGTGTTCCTTTGCTGTGGACCTTTCAACCCCAAGTTGGTAAGCAACCTGTTTCAATGCAAGCCCACTGGCGTAAAGTGTCAAAACCTGGCGCTCCCTGTCAGTTAGCTGAGCAATTTTGAAATCCTGATCTGAATCAATAGCCGCAGTCGTTTCCGCGTTGTTGATGAACACTCCTCTTGAGGTCAGTTCAATAGCCTTCATTAGTTCTTGCATTGACTCGCTCTTGGGAACAATCGCGTGTGCTCCACTTTTGATTGCCGCTCGAATTAGTTTCGATCGATCGGCAATAGAGAAAATCAAAACCGGCATTCCGTGGTTTACGACTGTTCTAACGTTTTCGCTAACTAATGAACCGTCTGCCAAAGACAGGTCCATGACGACAACATCCACTTTTCTTCCATTGAGTTGTTCCATCAGTTCCAACACGTTCGAAGCTGAAGCCATAAGTATGTAGTGAAACTCTCGACATGCTCCGGCAAAGCCATAACGCACAGCCTCGTGGTCATCAACAATCGCAACGGTTAGAACCCTATTACTCATGCTTCGAGCTTAGCGAAACCCAGAGACGTATTATCCTTGGCGGATGACCGAATTAATTCTCGCCAGTCAATCTCCAGCCAGAATGCAAATACTCAAAAACGCAGGTTTCAATCCTCGGTCAATGCCCTCTACGGTTGACGAAGATGCCTTGCTTCCCCCAAATAAAGCCGATTCAGTGGAGCACTACGTCACAACTTTGTCTTTGGCAAAAGCGGAAAATGTTGCTGAATCAGTAACAGGCGACTATCTGGTTATAGGAGCAGATTCAGCACTCAGTTTTGAAAATAAAATACTTGGAAAGCCCTTAGAGCCAAAAACTGCTATCTCCCGATGGAAACAAATGCGTGGGAAAACAGGTGAGCTATTCAGTGGGCAGTCGCTGGTTGAGTCCAAAACTGGGAAATCAGTGACCAAATTCAGCGCAACTAAAGTTTGGTTTGAAGACATTTCAGATTCTGAAATTGAGCGCTACGTGGAATCAGGTGAGCCACTTCAGGTGGCAGGAGCGTTCACCATTGATTCACTGGGTGGTGGTTTCATCAGGCGCATAGAGGGCGATTACCACACAGTGGTGGGGTTGTCTCTGAACCTGCTGCGCGAAATGATGGCAGATTTGGAATATCAATACACAGATTTCTGGAAATAATTCCAACATCATTCCGTCTGACCAATATGCTTGCCACTTATGGAGCAACGCAGCATTCAAAAACTGCTTATCGCCAACAGGGGCGAGATAGCAGTCAGAATTATCCGAGCCGCCCACGATAGCGGCATTCCGACTGTAGCCATTTACTCAGAGGGTGATCGAAATGCACCCCACGCACTCATGGCAGATGAGGCCCATTCACTTGTTGGTCTCACTGCTGCGGAGAGCTACCTGAACATTGAAAAAATAATTCGCATTGCTCAAAAAACTGGTTCCGATGCAATTCACCCGGGTTACGGCTTCTTGGCCGAAAATGCAGACTTCGCTCGAGCTGTGATCGAGGCGGGCATGATTTGGGTTGGCCCAAGCCCTGAGGCCATTGAAATTCTCGGAGACAAAATAAGCGCAAGGCATATTGCCGAAAAAGTTGGTGCCCCTCTGGCTCCAGGAACAAAAAATCCAGTCAAAAATGCTGAAGAAGTTTTGGACTTTGTTTCTCAGCACGGACTGCCGGTAGCAATCAAAGCTGCCTACGGTGGAGGCGGAAGAGGCATCAAAGTTGCTCGTGAGGGAGACGATGTTGCCGAGTTGTTTGACTCCGCTACCAGAGAGGCTGTGCAGGCTTTTGGTCGTGGTGAGTGTTTTGTTGAAAAATACCTGGACAAACCAAGGCATGTTGAAACCCAGTGTTTGGCAGACCACGAGGGAAATGTCGTTGTCATCTCAACAAGAGATTGCTCGGTTCAACGGCGTCACCAAAAGTTAGTTGAGGAAGCGCCGGCTCCGTTTTTGGAGAAAGCTCAGGTGGACGCTTTGTACGAGGCATCCAAGAAAATATTGACTGAGGCTAAATACACGGGCGCTGGAACCTGTGAGTTCCTGATTGGTGCTGATGGCACAATTTCATTTCTTGAGGTGAATACCCGCTTGCAGGTTGAACATCCGGTTAGCGAAGAAATCACCGGCATCGACCTGGTTAGAGAACAATTAAGAATTGCAGCAGGCGGAACCATTCACTACTCAGACCCCGAGATTAAGGGTCACTCCTTCGAGTTTCGTATCAATGGCGAAGACCCGGGCAGAGATTTCATGCCAACCCCTGGCAAACTACAAAGCATTGTGCAGCCCTCAGGACCGGGCATCCGTTTTGACTCTGGTGTGAAAGCTGGTGACACGGTCAGTGGCAACTTTGACAGCATGCTGGCCAAGCTAATTGTCACTGGTGAAACCCGTGAGCAAGCGCTTCAAAGAGCCCGCAGAGCATTGGATGAAATTCAAGTTCACGGTATCCCAACAGTGATTCCCTTTCATCGATTACTAGTCAATCACCCGCAGTTCACAGCTGAGGGTGAGCCGTTTTCAGTATTCACCCGCTGGGTAGAAACTGATTGGGACAACGAGATTGAACCCTGGGCAGGAATTGCAGAGGATGACCAGCAGGACACTCTACAGACTGTCACCGTGGAAGTTGACGGGCAGTTGGTCAGTGTTTCTCTGCCAAGCAGAATACTTGGCGACGGGGTGAAGTATTCAAGCCCGCCGAGAAGAAGGCAGTCCCATCAACAAACCTCTCATTCTGGAATCAAGGGAGATGTTGTGTTTGCCCCGATGCAGTCAAATGTTGTGAAGGTAGTTGTCAGCGAGGGAGATCACGTAAACGAAGGGGACTTGCTTCTAGTGCTAGAGGCGATGAAGATGGAACAGCCGGTTACTGCTCATCGAAGTGGGACGGTTACTGATCTCAAAATCAAGCCTGGGTCAACCTTGTCTGCAGGCACCAAGATTCTCTCTATTGCTGATTAGACAATAGGAACGTGCAGTGCTCGCGCTGCATCTGAAATTGAGCCAGACAGCGATGGGTAAACGGCAAATGTCGCGCTTAGGTCGTCCACTGTCAATCTGTTTTCAACGGCAACCGCTATTGCATAAATCAGCTCACTGGCTCGAGGAGCAACTACAACCCCGCCAATTACGGTTCCTCCGGTGGAGGCAAACAACTTGATGAAGCCGTCCTGCACACCCATCATCTTCGCTCTGGGGTTACTCTCCAGCTCAATTTTGTGAACGAATCCTCTGACCTCATCGTTTTCAATTGAAGATTGAGACCAACCCACTGAAGCAATCTCGGGGGATGTGAAAACGTTTGCTGTCACGTTGCGGAGTTGAGTTGGGGTTGAAACATCTCCCATGGCATGAAACACAGCCGTTCTTCCCTGCATCGAAGAAACTGACGCAAGGGGCAAAAAGTTGGTGCAATCGCCGGCTGCGTAAACATTGGCCCTGGAGGTTCCAGCCACCTTGTTTACAACAATCTGTCCCTGCTCGTTTGTCTCAACACCTGCCTGCTCGAGATTCAATCCTTCTGTGTTCGGAATTGAACCAACCGCCATCAGGCAGTGAGAACCCATAAGAACTTCACCATTGCCAAGTGTCACCTTGACGCCATCGCCGATGTTTTCAACCTTTTCGGCCCTGACCTTGTTCATGATTCTCATGCCACCACGCTTGAATACATTTTCAAGCACTACAGCAGCGTCTTGGTCTTCTCCTGGAAGCACATAATCGCGACTTGAAACCAGTGTCACCTTGGTTCCGAGCGCCAAATAGGCACCTGCGAACTCAGCTCCGGTCACACCTGAACCAACCACAATCAAATGCTCCGGAAGCTTTTTCAGGTTATAAAGCTGTTTCCAGTTGAAGATTCGCTCGCCATCGGGTTTGGCGTCCTCTAGTTCCCTGGGTCTTGCACCGGTGGAGACGATAATGGTCTTTGTTTCAATTCTTTTTTCCCCGCTACCGTCATTAGGCGTGACGATCACAGCGTGGTTGCCATCCAGCCTGCCAGAACCATTCATAAGCTGAACACCAGCCTGTTCTAGCTGCTGCTGCATGTCCAAGGATTGCTCCCTGGCCAAGTTTCTCAATCTGTGGTTGACGGCCTCTAGGTCAACTTCAATTTTTGCTCCAGCTGTTTTGAGGCCAAGCGACTCGATCTCAGAGAATCGTTTTGAGATGTCGGCAACCGCAATCAGTGTCTTGGATGGAACAACATCGGTCAACACCGCCGAACCGCCCCAACCCTCGCGTTCAACCAGAATTACTTCGGCTCCCAGTTGCCTGCCAGCAAGGGCGGCCTCGAAGCCACCGGGGCCTGCTCCGATAATCACAATCCTGTGTGTTGGAAATTTCTGTACCACGCCACCATTCTCTAACACTTATCGCTTCTTGGTGAGCACCTATTCAAATAAACTGCAGGGATGGAAAAACCCAAACTGACCGCTGAGGCGGCCGCCGAGACAATTGCCAAACTAACTGGAATTGAGAAAATCGATATTGCCCTAACGCTTGGTTCGGGCTGGGCAAAAGCCGCCGACTTGGCAGGTGAGGAGCTTGCAAGCCTTGATGCCTCGGACATACCGGGTTTTCACAAAACCAGCGTCAGTGGCCACACCGGCAAGCTCAGAATCATGCAGCTAGCAAGTGGGAAAAAGGCCTTAGTTGTTGGCGCAAGGACCCACCTTTATGAGGGCCACGGCGTTGACTCAGTAGCTCATGGGGTGTTGGTGAGTGCCGCAATGGGTGCCGAAATCATGGTCCTGACAAACGGTGCCGGAGGCATCAAGGAGAACTGGATTGCAGGCCAGCCGGTTCTAATTTCTGACCACATCAACCTAACCGCAACTTCTCCTTTGAGAGGTGCAAACTTTGTTGACCTAACGGATCTCTACTCATCCAGGATTCGCAAACTCGCTTTGGAGGTGGACTCGAGTTTGGACTCAGGTGTTTATGTTCAATTCCCCGGGCCTCACTACGAAACACCAGCAGAGGTGCTGATGGCCAAGGCCATGGGTGGAGACATCGTCGGCATGTCAACCGCAATCGAGGCGATTGCGGCAAGAGCCTCTGGAATGGAAGTGTTTGGCATGAGCTTGATAACTAATTTGGCAGCAGGCATTCAAAAAACCCCACTTTCACATCAAGAAGTGATTGATGCTGGCAAGCTTGCCGAACCAAAAATTGCCAAACTGCTTGCCGAGATTGTGAACAAGCTGTAATGGATTTAAATTATGTAAGGGCTTGGCTGGATGCAGACCCAGATCCAGAAACTAAGTCCGAGCTGCAGGTGATGCTGAACAATAACGACCAACAGCAAATCGAGAGCCTGTTTGCGGGTCGGCTAAGTTTTGGAACAGCTGGATTAAGAGCAGCTTTAGGTCCAGGACCGATGCGAATGAATCGGCTGACAGTGAGCCAAACCAGCAAGGGTCTTGCAGATTTTTTGAACAGCAACAGAGAGCACTACCTGGATAAACACGACAGGCTTTCGATTGTGATTGGCTACGACGGACGAAAAAACTCTGAAATCTTTGCCCGAGACTCAGCCGAGATAATGCAGGCGGAGGGTGTGCACGTATATCTGTTTGACGAGATGGTGCCAACTCCCTTAGTCGCCTTTGCTTCAAAAAACCTAGGCTCTTCGGCTGCGGTGGTCATCACCGCTAGCCACAACCCTCCTGCAGATAACGGTTATAAGGTCTTCCTGGGAGGAATGACCGGACACTCTCAGATAACGCCTCCCCAAGATTCTGAAATAGCCGCCGCCATTGCCTCTGTCGCTGAGCTGAACCCCTCAAACCGCTCTAGCGGTTATGAAATGATTGGTGAGGAACAGACCAATGACTACCTGTCTCGAGCCAGCCAATTGGTTGACTCGGTAGCTGAGTCGAAGTTGACCATTGTCCACACTGCAATGCACGGCGTTGGCTGGAAAATGGCGGAAAAGGTTCTAGTCCAGGCAGGTTTCAAAAACCTTCACCCGGTTGAATCCCAAATGCTCCCGGATGGAACATTCCCAACCGTTGAGTTTCCCAATCCCGAAGAACCAGGTGCTATGGATCTGGCCATTGAAAAGGCTAAGCGGGTGAATGCAGACTTGATTGTTGCTAATGACCCAGATGCTGATCGTTTGGCCGCTGGAGTCAGGCACAATGGCGAATATCAAATGCTTAGCGGAAACCAGCTGGGTATTTTGCTCGCTGACTACGTAGCCAAAAACCACTCAACCGGCACCTTGGCGGCTAGCTATGTGTCAAGCAATCAAATAATCGATCTCGCGAAATTCTATGGTTTGGATTTTGAACTAACCGCAACTGGCTTCAAGTGGATATCAAAAGTTAAAGACCTAATCTTTGGTTTTGAAGAAGCTCTGGGTTATTGCGTTGATCCTCAGTTCACTGCCGACAAAGATGGCCTAACCGCAGCCCTGTTGATTTCGGTAATTGCCGATCAATTGCATCAAAAGGGCCAGACCCTTATTGACAGACTTGAGCAAATCGCAGAATTCACCGGGTTTTATGAAACTGACCAAATCTCGCTGAGGCTTGCAAGCAACAAACACGTGGCTGAAACAGTTTCAAGGATAAAATCCGCTGGCGAGTTGTCAGCCAATGGCCAGACAATCCAAATAACCGACCTGGTTGAAATTGACCCCCGATTAGATATGTTGGAAATCAAATTTGACGAAAACTCCAAAGCGCTGATCAGAGCCAGTGGGACAGAACCAAAAGTTAAGTGCTACCTCGAGACCAAGGGTGTCAATGCCGAGCAGGCCAAAAAGAAGTTAGCCGAAATAAGAAACACGGTTGAAAAAATTCTAAAGTAGTGATTTCTGAAGTTTTTGAGAAAGCTCATCAAGGTCAAATACATTTTCAACACTTATTACTTCGGCCTTGATTCCATCCAGCTGAGAGCTCAACTCAGGTGTGCAAAGGACTATCTGTGCTGGCGAATCTGGGAGTAAAGCGGTTGCGATATCGGTTGCGTCAACCTCGGCTTCAATATCCAGCTGACTCAGCACTTTCTCGGCATTCATTTTCAGTAAAACTGAGGTGCCAATACCCATCCCACAAACCGCTAGTAGCTTCATATGCAAATCATTGCAGGTTTGTGGAGATTAGATTTAGGACTTCGCCGGAAGAGGAACAATTTGCTAGTTTTTCAATCATTTCTGGTTGATTAAACAGCTCGGCAATTGTTTTCAACATCTGCAAATGCTCCTCGTCGTCCTTGGCTGAGATAGCGAGAATTACCCTCACGGGATCATTTTTTTCGTTCCCACTGATAACCCCAGAGGCATCAATCACCATTGATCCACCAGTTTTCAATACCGATTCAGAGGGTCTTCCGTGAACAATTGCAACCCCAGGAGCAATTACCATGTAAGGGCCTTGGTTTTGAATGATCTCGATGATTTCGCTGACGTATCCATCAACCACCAGGCCCGAATTGACTAAAAGTCTGCCCGCCGCTTCGCTTGCCTCCACGAAAGAAACGAAGTCACCGAAAGCTATCGCTTCAGCGGCAATAAAATCATTCAAACTGGGCGAAGCCACTATCTATCATCTCCATTAGCTCTTCGCGAGTATCAAGACTTTGGAAACTAGCTTCAACTGCGTTTATCTGAAATTGATGAATGTCTTCCATTCCGTAATCAAATGTTTCACTCAACATTTCTAACTCTCTGGTCAGAGTGGTCGCCGACTGCAATCTGTTATCTGTATTCACGGTGACTTGAAAACCCAACTCATACAGCGCGTCAAATGGGTGATTGGCAATTCCAGATCCCAACTGCTCACCTGCTCCGGTTTGCAAGTTCGAGCTGGGTGCGATTTCAAGGGCAATCTGTCGATCGTGAACCCATTCAGCAACAGGCCCCAATAAGACCAAGTCAGTATCACCCTCGGTTCGAGTGAGCATCACATCTTCAATTATGTTGACCCCGTGACCTAGCCTCAAAGCTCTGCCGTTGACAATCGCATCCTTGATTGAACTCAGGCCATCGGCCTCGCCTGCGTGAACGGTGATTGGCATCAGCTGATCAGCTAGAAAGTCGAATGCAGTTTTATGCATCGATGGCGGGAAACCTTTTTCTGGTCCTGCAATATCAAAACCAACCACGCCGTCATTTCTGTTGGCTACTGCAAGTTCTGCAATTTCTAGGCTTCGGTTACCCTGCCTCATGGCTGAAACGAGTTGCCCGGTGCGAATAAACCCACCCATGGCCTCAACCAACTGCATTCCCTCTTCTAAACCATCCTGAACGGCATCAACGGCTTCCTGCAAGGTCAAACCTGCTTGCTGATGCTGTTCTGGAGCCCAACGCAACTCGGCGTAGATAACACCGTCAGCATGCAGATCCAAAACTGTCTCGGTTGCAATCCGCCTCAGGTGCTCAGGCTTTTGCATCACCGCAATGGTGTGGTCGAAGGTGACCAGGTAGCGCTCCAGAGATCCTGAGTTTGCGTTTTGATAAAACCAGGTTGACAGTCCATGCGGATCGCTGTCGGGAAGTTTGTAACCAATCTCATCCGCGATTTCAATCATGGTCGAAGTCCTAAGACCTCCATCAAGATGGTCATGAAGTGAAATCTTTGGCAATTTCTGAATGTCCATCAACGCATCTCCTTCAAAATAATTGGCTTGCGCTTTATTTGCCCGCCGATTTCAACTGCCTTGGCAATGTCCATCTTTGCCCCCTCGAGTTTTTGCTCGGTGTCAGTGAATAGCTCGCAAATTACTTCGCCCTTACCAACCCAATCGCCCTGGGTTTTATTCAACACCACTCCAGCTGCATCCTGAACACTTGCTCCTTGTTTTTCACGACCGGCTCCCAATCTCCAACTGGCCATACCAACACCCAGTGCGTCAATGTTGAGATAGCCCTCTGACTCAGCAATAACAGTCTCTGAGTGTTTCGCAACCGCCATTTTCGCCAACGGGTCTCCACCCTGAGCGGAGACCATTTCGTTCCACTTATCCATGGCCTTGCCATTATTCAAATTTTCTTGAGGGTCGGCATCGACTCCAGCTAATTTCAGCATCTCTCGGGCAATTTCAATCGTCAGTTCAACAACGTCTGCCGGTCCAGCCCCGGCTAATACCTCAAGTGATTCCTCTACTTCTAAAGCGTTCCCGATTTTTTTCCCAAGGGGTGTTGACATATCGGTCAAAAAGGCACTGGTGGCAACAGAGGAGTCTCTACCAATTTCCACAAGGGTATTTGCAAGTTTCTCCGCTTGCTCCAGGTCTTTCATAAACGCTCCACTTCCGACTTTCACATCAAGCACCAACGCTTTTGTCCCCTCGGCAATTTTTTTACTCATGATCGATGAGGCAATTAGCGGAATCGCCTCCACCGTTCCAGTGACGTCTCGAAGTGCATAGAGTTTCTTATCGGCGGGCGCCAGACCGTCCCCAGCAGCACATACCACCGCACCGACTGTTTTCAATTGATCAAAAATATCTTGATTGGTCAGATTTGCCTGCCAGCCCGGGATTGCCTCGAATTTATCCAGGGTGCCACCGGTATGACCAAGTCCTCGGCCACTCAGTTGCGGAACCGCTACCCCATAGCTTGCTACCAGTGGGGCCAGGGGTAAGGTGATTTTGTCACCCACGCCTCCGGTTGAATGCTTATCCGCGGTGGGCTTGCCAAGTGAAGAGAAGTTCATGGTCTCCCCTGAGGCAATCATTGCTTGTGTTAGAAATCTGACCTCATCACGGCTCATCCCGTTTAGCAGAATTGCCATCGCCATAGAACTCATCTGTTCATCGGTGATTTGGCCACTGGTGTAGTTCTCAATCAGCCAGTCGATTTCCTGTTTGGAAAGCTCGTGTTTGTCACGTTTCTTGACTATCAGCTCAACAGCACTCAGAGCCATTAATTCTCCTGTAAATCATTAGGGCCAAAGGCATCAGGGATTACTTCTTCGATGCTCTTGATGCCACTGATTGTCTCCAGCATCATGCCCGCCGCCGCGTGTTCGCTCAATAATTGTCGGCATCTACCGCAGGGCATAATTACCGCACCCTCTTTGTCCACGCAGCAAAAGGCCACAAGTTTCCCGCCACCCTGCGCAAAAAGCTCAGATACCAATGAGCATTCTGCACACAGAGTTAATCCATAACTTGCGTTTTCAACATTAGTTCCCGTGATGATTTTTCCACTGTCAGTGATCGCTGCCGCCCCAACTGGGTAGTTTGAATAAGGCACGTATGCGTTTTCACTCGCCTTGGCGGCTACTTGTCTGAGTTGTTCCCAGTTGATTTCCATAGCTAACTCTTTACGTAGGGTTTTCCTGCAGCGGCAGGGCCTCTAACCTTACCGACCAGTCCCGCCACTGCTACCACCGTAAGCACGTATGGGAGCATTAGCAAAAACTCACTCGGAAGTGGCGAACCGACAATCTGCAGGGCGTATTGCAGGTTCAAGGCAAAACCGAATAACAATGCAGCCATTGCGGCATAGATTGGATTCCACCTTCCAAAGATCAAAGCAGCCAGAGCAATGTATCCGGCTCCGTTGGTCATCTCCTTACCAAATGCACCAACCTGACCGAGGGTGAAAAAACTTCCACCCAAACCAGCTAGGGCTCCGCCGATCATCACAGACATATATCTGGTTCGGAATACATTGATTCCCACAGTGTCACTTGCCTTTGGATATTCGCCAACTGACCTTAGTCTTAGCCCCCAGCGAGTCTTGAATAGCGCCAAAAACACCCCTGCAACCGCCAAATACATCAAATAAACAATCAGAGTTTGGTTGAACAAAACCGGTCCAGCAATCGGTATTTGACTCAGCAGCGGAATTGAAATTCTTTCAAACCTTGGCGGCTGGTTCAGAATCGAGATGTTGTCAGCCAACAGGGTTGAGAACAAAAAGCTGGTGAGCCCAATAATCAAAACGTTAATGACAACACCGGTGATAATTTGATCCACCAAATACTTAATCGAAAACACGGCCAGAATCGCCGCCACCAAAGACCCAGCAATCATTGCAGCGAAAATTCCAATTAAGACACTGTCGGTAACGGAAGCGACCAGAGCGGAGGTAAAAGCACCGGCTAATAACTGACCCTCGATTGCAATGTTGATAATTCCAACCCGCTCGCTCAGTGCTCCCGAAAGGGAGCCGAAGATCAATGGCACCGCTAGCGCTAGAGAGCCCGCCAATAAAGTCGTGATACCCATTGTTGCCCCAGAGAAAAGCCAGGTGAGAACAGTCATGACTAAACCAAAACCAAATGCAATCACGGCAATCAGAGGTGTTTTTCGGTTCCTAACAAAAGTCAGATAAACACTCAAAGCAGTCATCGCCAGCATCAAAATAAGCATCACCGCTACAAATCCTTGGGAAGGCAAAATAATGTTTGGGATCGGAAACAGATCTGTTCCGGTGGCCACCCTAACCTCAAGCTGTTGACCTTGAACGTTGGGGATTATCAAGCTGGCTACCGCCAATAAAAGCATTAGGGCAATTGGTGTCTTCTTACTCTGCTTCATGCCTGCACCGCCTTTGGCTTGGGAAGCCTAAATAGCGATCTGACCAAAGGAGGCGCGGCTATGAACAAAACAATGGTGGACTGAACAACTAACACAATGTCCACTGGCACACCTTGGTTGGCCTGCATCAAAACTGCTCCCGAGCGCAAGCCTCCGAACAGAATTCCAGCTGCCAGCACCCCGAATGGATTGTTTCGACCCAACAGAGCAACCGTGATTGCATCAAAGCCAAATGTTGCACTGATGCCCACCGTTAGCTGCCGATCAGCACCCAGGACCTGACTTGCGCCTGCCATCCCCGCCAAGCCACCACTCACCGCCATCACCAAGATGTAGGTAAGGGGAATGTTGATACCAGCTGTTCTCGCAGCCGAAGGGTTATAACCCAAAGCCCTGAATTGGTAACCGATAGACGATCTGTGCATCAACCACCAAACTGCGACAACCATGGCCAACATGATGATGAGTCCGAAATGAAGCCTAAATCCATCACCTAAAATACCTGGCAGCCTGGAGCTTTCGGCCACTGGTGATGAGATCGGGTTTACCTGGTTTGGTGCTTGAAACACAGGTGTTTTCAATAAATAAGTGAGCAGAAGCAAAGCCACATAGTTGAACATGATTGTTACAACGACTTCGTTTGCACCGGTTGTCGCTTTCAGCAAACCAACCAGCCCTCCCCAAAGCGCTCCACCTAAAAGACCCGCCAGCACCGCCATTGGCATGTGGATCAAAAATGGCAATTCGAAGCTCAACCCAACGTAGGCTGCAAACATTGCACCGAAGATAATTTGACCCTGGGCGCCAATGTTGAACAACCCGCTTCGGAAACTTACAGCCAGACCCAGACCGGCCAGAGTAATTGGCGTCGCATAGGCCAGAGTTTCGGTTAGGGGCTTGATCATCCCTTCTGCAGAAGATGCTTGGTAATTAAAAATCGACCCTCGGAACAAGGCATCATAGGCTCCAAACACACTATTCAGCACTGCCGAAATAGTGTCACCGGGCCTTGAAAAGAAATACCCACTTGCTTGCTGAACCTCTTCATTTGCAAATGCAATCAAGATGCCGCCGAATAAGAAGCTGGCCAAAACAGCGAATATTGGGATTACTGCATTTCCACTGAAGATTTCTCTGACTAGGTTTTGCTGTTTCATGCGCTGATTCCAGCCATTAGTTTTCCAAGCTCTTCTCTTGGTGTTTCGGGGCTCACGATTCCAACAATCTTGCCCTTGTACATAACCGCCACCCGGTCCCCAAGCTGAGTTGCTTCATCTAATTCGGTGGCGATGATAACCACCGGGATTCCAGAATCCCTGGCGGCAACAATTTGTTCGTGCACAAATTCAATCGAGCCAACATCCAAACCTCTTGTCGGCTGCGAGGCGACTAGAAGCTTCAGGTCTCTTGAAAGCTCTCTTGCCAAAACGACTTTTTGCTGGTTTCCCCCAGACAATTGTCTTGCCTTGCTAAAAATACTCTGGGCTCTTATGTCATAAGATTTCAGCTTTTCCTCTGCAAACTCATGCAGCTTTTTCAATTGAAGTTGAATTCCTTTGGCAAAAGGTGGTCTGTCACTTCTGTCCAACATCAGGTTCTCGGCAATTGTGAAATCTGCAACAAGGCCATCTTCGGTCCTGTCTTCTGGCACAAAGCCAACGCCCGAATCAAGGACATTTTTCACAGACCTGCCGAGAAGCTCTTTTCCCTCGAGCTTGATTGAGCCAGACACCTTGTCCTGAATACCCAGTATGGATTCAGCTAATTCTGTCTGACCATTTCCCTGAACCCCAGCAATCACAAAAATTTCTCCACGCTGAACCTCGAAGCTGACATCATCCAACACCTTGCTTCCCTGCGCAGAGAATGCAGTCAGATTCTTCACCTGAAAACTTGCCTCGCCAAGTTGTGCGGGTTGCTTGTCAACGGATAGATCCACCTCGCGCCCAACCATCATTGACGCAAGTTGCTCGCTGCTGTCAGATGGTTTGGCCTGCCCCACAACCTTGCCCAAGCGGATCACGGTTATTTTGTCAGCCACTTCCTTCACCTCACGAAGCTTGTGTGTGATGAAGACGATGGCTTTCCCTTCGTCCTTGAGCTGACGCATAATTTGCATCAATTCATCAGTCTCCTGCGGGGTTAACACAGCAGTGGGCTCATCAAAAATCAAAACCTGCGCATCACTGATCAGAGCCTTGATGATCTCAACTCTTTGCTGAACACCAACTGGCAAATCTCCAACAACTGCATCGGGGTCGATATCAAAACCAAATCTTTCACTGATTTCTCTAACCAGTTCTCTTGCTTTGTCCACATCTAAAAAGCCCAAGGCTTTTGTTGGCTCGTGTCCAAGAATCACGTTTTCGGCGACTGTAAAAACTGGTATGAGCATGAAATGCTGGTGCACCATTCCGATGCCGGCTTTCATGGCTTCGCCGGGACCCGCAAAAACGGTGGGCTTGCCATCTAGGACTATCTCTCCACCGTCGGCTTGATAAAGCCCATATAAAACGTTCATCAGGGTTGATTTGCCAGCACCGTTTTCCCCGAGCAAGCAGTGAATTTCGCCAGACTCGGCAACTAAATCAATTTGATCATTGGCTGTGAAGTCACCGAATTTTTTGGTGATTCCCTTCAGCTCAAGTCTCATCTTTGATCCCTACTCTTTAGCGCGCTTGAACAGCATACAGCCGAAAATAAAAGGGTCGGGAGCAACTAAGCCCCCGACCCTCTCAAGAAACTAAATAATTAGTTTTTGTAAAGCGAGTTGACTACCAACTCACCTGAGATGATCTGGTCAGTCAAAGCTTCTAGCGCTGTCTGAATACCATCTGGGTATGCAACCTCGTGCTCTGGGCTGATACGAACACCGCCGTTGGCCAAATTGCCAACGTACTGGTTCTCATCGCCACCAACGAAGGTGCCGTCAAGACCACTCTGAATCACGTTGAATACAGCGTCACTCATCTTCTTCTCGATGCTTGTCAGAATGTTCTGCTTGTATTCTGCGTGAGCTTCTAGGTTGTACCAGTCGCTATCCACACCAATTAGCAGCACTCCCTCGGAGTCCAAAGATGCCTGTCCGGTTCCCTGACCAACAGGTCCGGCCACTGGCAAGATGATGTCTGCATTCTGGTCGATGAACTGCTCTGAAAGGTTCTTACCCTTTGCAATGTCAGAGAAGTCACCTGTAGCGCTCCAGTTTGCCTGGTCCTCATCTGTTGCACCCAGAACTGAAACATCGGTTCCGTTTTCGGCGTTGTAATAGTCAACACCCTGCTTGAAGCCATCCATGAAGATAGTCACGGTTGGGAACAAGATTCCACCGTAGGTTGCCAAGGTGCCGGTCTCAGTGGTGGCAGCAGCTAGGTAACCAGCAAGGAATGCGGCCTCTGCAGTGTCGTACTGAATTGGCTTCACGTTCTCAAGGCTCAATGGGCTGAAGTCGTCGTTTGATAGACCTGAGTCAATCAATGCGAAATCGGTGTCTGGGTTAGCTAGAGCTGCATCACGAACGGCAGTTGCCAATGCGAAGCCAACACCGAATACCATGTCACAGCCTTCACCAACCAGGCTGTCGATTGCGCTTGAGTACTCGGTCAGTGTTGCACCGGTGTTTGACTCAACCGCTGCGGTCTCAATGCCTAGCTCGCTCTCTGCACGCTGAAGACCGTTGAAGGCCTCCTCATTGAATGATGCGTCGTCAAAACCACCCTCATCACTTACCATGCAAGCTTTGTAGTCAACGGTTTCGGTCTCAGTCTCGGTCTCTTCCGATGTGCCTGAGTCTGTTCCTTCTGCGCTCTCCTCTTCTTCTGGAGCTGCAGCGCAGCCTGCCAGAACAAGGGCGGATGCGGCTGCAAGGGCGATTCCCTTGATTGCCTTACGTGAAATTGTGCTCACGAATTTTCCTCCTGAATTTTAGGTTGGGGCGGTTTGCCCCTTGAATGGCATCAGACTAGCGAATCAATCAGGTGGTTAAGAGCCTGGAAACAAAAACTTAACGAGATTTTGATAACAATTGAGAACTAAAGCAATTCATCTTTGCCACTTGCTCGCAGCGAATCAACTAAACCCTTGACCTTCTGAGCGTGCTGTTTGGTTGTGACCAAAAGCGCATCTGGGGTGTCAACCACGATTATGTCCTCGACACCAATCAGAGCGATCAACTTGTCGTTTTCACTTACCAAAATTCCACTGGAGGAATCACTCAGCACCTTTGCCTTACCCAGCACCGCCAAGTTGCCACTCCGCCCCTGTGACTGAAGCTCGGCAATTGCGGCAAAATCTCCAACGTCATGCCACTCAAAGCTTGCGGGAACACATGCCACCAAACCCTTTTTGGCGGCAGGCTCGGCAACCGAGTAATCGATTGCTACTTTTTTCAATCCATTCCATGATTTCACTGACTCTTTATCAAATCCACCGCTGAGAATTTTCTCCGCCAGAGCATCAATTGACTTGGCAAGCTCCGGCTCAGACTCTGCCAGAACTTCCAGCATCAGCTGGGCGGGCGCAATGTACATACCTGCATTCCAGAGATAGTCAGGGCTTTGAAAATACTTCTTTGCCTTGTTTATAGATGGCTTTTCAATAAACTCCTGCACCTGCAACGCTGAATCAAACCCTTGGATCGACTCGGTTGTTTTCACATAACCGAAAGCAGTTGATGGCTCGGTGGGGTTTACGCCAATGGTCACAATCTTTCCGGTCTTGGCAACCTCGATTGCCTCTCTCACGGCCAGTTCAAATTTGTCAGTCTCGTGAATAACGTGATCAGCAGCGAACGACCCGATGATCACATCGCCGTGACGCTTGGATAAAACCGCTGCGGCCAATGCGATGGCCGCTGTTGACTCTCTAGGAGATGGCTCCAGCAGAAGATTTTCTGGACTGAGACTTGGAAGCTGTTCACTCACATGGGATGCGTGTGTGGAGCCTGTGACAACGGCGATGTTGTCTCCGCAGATTGGAACCAGTCGATCCCATGTGTCTTGCAAAAGAGTCTGGCCACTGCCAGTTAGATCGTGTAAAAATTTTGGCGCGCTGGCCCTGGATAGAGGCCAAAGCCTGGAGCCAATTCCACCCGCTGGAATGACAGCGTAGAAGTTTGCGTCTGTTTGCATATCCATAGGCTATCGAGAATGTAACAAAGGTGGTCAAGCTGGAAAAATTATTTGCGCGACTCGGTTAGACTTTTACAAAAGAACCTTGGAGGCAATTAATGTCTGTTGTGCCGGCAGGGACCCTCTACCGAGGAAAGGTGGGGATGTGGTCCTGGGTGTTACATCGAGTTAGCGGTGTGGCGATTTTCTTTTTCTTGCTCGTTCATGTTTTGGACACAGCCCTAGTGAGGGTTTCACCAGAGGCCTACGACATTGTTATTCAGTCCTATAAGACACCAATCATCGGTCTTGCTGAGCTTGGGTTGGTCGGAGCGATTTTGTTCCACGGACTTAACGGTGTTCGCATCATCTTGGTGGACTTTTGGTCCAAAGGAACCAGATACCAAAACGTCATGTTTTGGATTGTTTTGGTCTTGGCTATCGGTATCACCGCATACTTCACCCCAGGTCACTTAGACAGAATTTTGGAGTTCTAGGAGAGATATGTCAGTTCAAATTGAAATTCCAAATTCCCCAAGGAAGCAAAGAGTAACCAACTGGGAAAAATACGGTTGGCTCTACATGAGAATCAGTGGTCCTCTACTGATCGTTCTAATTTTCACCCACGTCTTTGTAAACCTCTTCACCGGCGAAGGCATCAAGCAGATTGACTTTGCTTTCGTTGCTGGCAAATGGGCAGACCCGTTCTGGCAGTGGTGGGATGTTTCAATGCTTTGGTTGGCGCTGATTCACGGAACCCTGGGAATGCGCACAATCATCAATGACTACACCGAAAAGCCCAAGCTGAGAACAAGCCTGGTGGGCACTCTTTGGAGCGTCTCTGGAGCACTTATCTTGCTTGGCACCCTGGTTGTATTCACCTTCGACCCTTGCCCAGCAACGGCCGACCCAAACCTATTACCCTCTTTCTGCGAAGCGATTGCGAGCAACTAAATGACAAAAGTCCACCACCACGAGTTTGATGTAGTAATTGTTGGCGCTGGTGGCGCCGGCATGCGAGCAGCTATTGAAGCTGGCCCCCACGCCAAAACCGCGGTTATCTCCAAACTGTTTCCAACCCGAAGCCACACAGGTGCTGCCCAAGGTGGCATGGCAGCAGCCCTCGCGAACGTCGAAGAGGACAGCTGGGAGTGGCACACCTTTGACACGGTGAAGGGTGGCGATTACCTGGTTGATCAGGATGCTGCAGAGATCCTTGCCAAAGAATCAGTGCAGGCGGTTATCGACCTAGAAAACATGGGACTCCCTTTCAACAGAACCCCTGATGGAAAAATTGACCAGAGGCGTTTTGGAGGCCACACCCGTGACCACGGTAAAGCTCCGGTTAGACGAAGTTGTTATGCAGCTGACCGCACCGGTCACATGATTTTGCAGACCCTTTACCAAACCTGCGTCAAGCTGGGAATTGAGTTTTTCAATGAGTTCTATGTTCTAGACATGGTGATGACCGAGGTTGATGGTCAAGAAGTTCCAGCAGCTGTGGTTGCTTATGATCTGGCAACCGGAGAGCTTCACATCGTCCGCGGTAAGAGCATTGTTTATGCAACTGGGGGCTTTGGAAAGATTTTCAAAACAACTTCTAACGCGCACACCCTCACAGGAGATGGAATTGGCATCATCTGGAGAAAAGGCTTGCCCCTTGAAGACATGGAGTTTTACCAATTTCACCCAACCGGTTTGGCCGGTCTTGGGATCCTGCTTTCAGAAGCGGCCCGAGGTGAGGGTGGAATTCTAAGAAATGCCCAGGGTGAGAGATTCATGGAGCGTTATGCCCCGACCATTAAAGACCTTGCTCCTCGTGACATGGTTGCTCGAGCAATGGCCAATGAAGTTCGTGAGGGACGTGGTGGTGGACCAAACAAGGATTACGTCTTCCTTGACCTCACCCACCTGGAACCTGCTGTAATTGATGCAAAATTGCCTGACATCACCGAGTTTGCAAGAACTTATTTGGGTGTTGAGCCATACACCGAGCCAGTTCCGGTTTTCCCAACAGCTCACTACGCCATGGGTGGAATTCCAACAAACATCAAAGCCGAGGTGCTTAGCGATAATGACACCGTGATTCCAGGGCTGTATGCAGCTGGTGAGTGTGCATGCGTGAGTGTTCACGGAGCCAACCGTCTGGGAACCAACTCACTGTTGGACATCAACGTCTTCGGTAAGCGAGCAGGAATCTATGCGGTGGAGTATGCAAAGACTGCAACTCTTCCTCCTTTGCCGGAAAATGCAGAGGCCGATGTTGTGAAGCTTCTGGAGCAGGTCAGGTCTTCAACCGGCGACGAGAAGGTAGCTGTTCTTCGCCGTGAGTTGCAGGACACCATGGATGCAAATGCTCAGGTTTACAGAACCGAAGAGAGCTTGAACGAGGCTCTGAACAAGATTACTGAACTAAGAGAGCGTTATAAAAACATCTCCATTCAGGACTACGGACAGAGGTTCAACACCGACCTTCTAGAGGCGGTGGAACTCGGATTCTTGTTGGATTTGGCTGAGGTATTGGCCTATGCATCAAGGGAGAGAAGAGAAAGTCGCGGAGGTCACTTCCGCGAGGATTACCTTGACCGCAATGACGATAAGTTCATGATGCACTCAATGCTGTATAAAGAGGGCGAACCAACTGGCGAAATCGGAGCTGGAATCCGAGTCGGCTGGAAACCAGTGGTTATCACCAACTACCAGCCAATGGAAAGAAAATACTAAATGTCAGAAGTAAAAGAAATTGCTGAGATCCCCTCATTCACGGTAACTCTTAGCATTCGCAGATTCGACCCTGAAAAAAGCGAAGAGGCCAGCTGGGAAGAATTCCAAGTGGAAATGCACTCAACAGACAGGGTGCTCGATGCGCTTCACAAGATTAAGTGGGAGCAGGACGGTTCACTTACCTTCCGACGCTCTTGTGCTCACGGTGTTTGTGGCTCGGATGCGGTCCGCATCAACGGAAGAAACAGACTTGCCTGCAAGACGCTTATCAAAGACCTAGACATCAACTCGACCATCACCGTTGAACCCATCAAGGGTCTCCCTGTTGAAAAAGATCTAGTAGTCGACATGAACCCCTTCTACCAGGCCTATAAAGACATCAATCCATTCTTGCTGGCCAATGACAAGCCAGAAAAAGAGAGACTGCAGTCTCCTGAGGATCGTGCTCGTTATGACGACACCACCAAGTGCATTCTTTGCGCCGCCTGCACAACTTCTTGCCCAGTTTTCTGGACAGATGGTCAGTACTTCGGACCAGCAGCCATCGTGAATGCCCACCGCTTTATTTTTGACTCCCGTGATGAGCAAGCTGACCTGAGGTTAGACATCCTGAATGACAAAGAGGGTGTTTGGCGTTGCAGGACTACTTTCAACTGCACCGAAGCGTGCCCTAGAGGTATTGAGGTAACCAAAGCTATTGCAGAGGTAAAACAGGCAATCCTCCGAGGAAAGCCCTAATGCTTTCGCGCCGGATAGTTTTGTCCAGCGCCCTTGGCACAGCCGCGGCCGCAACCCTTGCTGCCTGCGCGGCAGGAACTCAGGAATCTGGCCCCAATCCCAGTGAGACCGCTGAGGCTGAGGGTAACCAGCAGCCCAGTAGCTTCATGATTGGGCCTGCCAGTGAGGTTCCAGTCGGCGGTGGCGCCAAATTCAGAGCGGGCGACACCGATGTCTTTATTACCCAGCCAACGAGTGGTGATTTTAGAGCATTCGACGCTCGATGCACCCACGCCGGATGTGCTGTTACGGCTGTGGTGATGCAAGAAATCGAATGCCCCTGCCACGGAGCCAAATACAACTTTGAAACTGGTGAGGTAATTTCGGGACCTGCACCCAGGGCTCTTGGAAAACTAACAGTCAACCAGGTTGGCGATCAGTTAGAGGTCAGTTTCTAAACAGCTAGCTTCTGCCTCAACGCAGGCAACAGTGCACTGGAAGCACTCAAAGAAGAAGCTCCTAGGTCAATAAACCACTGAGCGGCTTCAGGTTCTCCCGCTATCTCCCCGCAAATACTGACGGGCTTTCCAGCGTTTTTGCCAGCTTCGATAATGGTTCCAACCGTGGAAATCACCTTTGGGTGTTTGGCATCGCTGAGGTTTCGGAATGTGGAGCGGGGTCTTTTCAAAACATACTGAGACAAATCGTTGGTTCCGATTGAAACAAAGTCGACAAGTTTGAATAACTGCTGTAATACCTGCGGGGTTGCCAATTCGGGAACCTCAACCATTACCCCGAGCTTGTCAAAATCGTATTGTTTGGCCATTTCTAAAAACTCTTTAGCCTCGTCCAGATTAATAACCATCGGTGCCATCACCCATAGTTCAGTTTCTGGGTAATACGAACTTGCCTTTGCAAGAGCCTGCATCTGGGTCTGAATTACCTCAGGGTTAGCCAACAGTGTTGCCAGTCCCCTGCCGAAATAATCTCCTG
>CAJXMQ010000004.1 GCA_913056225.1 uncultured Micrococcales bacterium
GCGTTACCCACCACCGTGCCCTGTGGAGCCCGGACGTTCCTCGACAATGTCGCGACCGTCTGGCCAGCCTCTTTCGAATAGAAAGCCTAATTGATTGGCAAGTGGGCGCAAGCGTTTAGTGAAATCAATTCATACTGCTCGAATCCCCAGATACGAAAAGCGCTCACGCTAGCAGGCGCAAAACTGGCCGACCAGAGATAACTCGGGTCCGAACCCATAATGGAATGCGTCATGGCCCTGGTTGGCATCATGTGAGAGACCACGATCACCGTTCTATTTGCGTATTGTTCTCTGAGCTCGTCAATAAAGGGAGACACCCGACGCAACAGGTCGTTCACACTCTCCCCACCCGGAGGGCGAAAATCGAGTGATCCCCGCCAGGAGTCCAAAAGCTCTTGGTCTTTGCTAAACAACTCCTCATTGGTCAAACCATTCCACTCGCCGAAATAGACCTCGCGAATTCGGGGTTCTATCTTCATCTCAGCACCTAGCCGGTTTGCAATTGCGGTTGCCGTTTGCCTGGTGCGCAACATATCACTGGAAACGACTATTGGATTGGCCAAAGACAGTTTCCATGCGGCTGGAGCTTGTGAAATAAATTCAGCAGTGGCCTCTGCCTCCATAAAACCAAGCTCACTGAGTTCAGGATCCGCGCCATCTCCGCCAGCTACCAAATTTTTCTCAGTATGAGCACTATGGCCATGACGAACAAAAATAACCTCTGTGCCTGAAGAACTGACCCGAGGTGCTCGAATGCTCCCGGGTTGGTCAGGAACCGGCCTTGTGGCTGGGGCATCCAATGCCTGATTAGCTAACTCGTCTGCTCTTGTGTTCTCTTCTCTTGGAATCCATTCAAATCTAACGCTGAGTCCCACGGTCAGTGCCTGCGCCTCGGCAACCAGGGGCATCAGATCCCTAGATTTGACCTTCCAGCGACCAGAGAGTTGCTCAACCACCAATTTGCTGTCAAGTTGGACCAGATAATCGGCTTTGGGGTCATGATTGCGTGCCAACCTCAAGCCAGCGATTACCCCGGAATACTCGGCGAAGTTGTTTGTGGCCTGACCTAAATATTCACTTACTGAAGCAATTTCAGTTTCGCCATCAAACAACACCGCTCCGAAACTAGCTTCCCCTGGATTGCCGCGGCTGGCTCCGTCCGCTTTTATTAGATAGGTCATCTGATTAGGATGGCCTGGCATTCAGGGCAGTGAACCAGCTCATCGATTTCGGTGGAGCGAATTGCACTCAGATCGGTGGCAGTCAGATTCAGATGACAAGCGGTGCAGGCACCTTCTCTCAATAAGCCCACTGGGACTCCCCTGCTTGCCTTGCGTTGGTAGTCTGCGGAGGTTTCTTCACTCAGCGTTTGAAGTAGCTGATTACGCCTGGCGATCAAGTCGTTCAGCTGATTGGTTGCTTCTAGTAATTGCTGGTCGTGGGTTTTTTCAACCATCTCAAGCTGATCTCTCAGATCTTGTTTCTGAGCGGTCAACTGACCGATAACGGCAGTTAGTGATTCTTGTTGTTCCATTTTTTCCAATAAGTCTGTTTCTAGCTCACCTTTGCGCTTATTTAGGGTTTCAACTTCATGTTGCAAACCAGTAATCTCTGAAGAATTTGACGACTGTTGAATCAAGCTCTGATCCCGAAGCATTCTGGATTCCACCAGTTCAAGGTCTTCTTCTATGCGACTGGCCTCTAGCTGCAAGTCCTCTTGCTCAGCTCTTGAGGCGGTAAGTTTCTCGGACACCTCTAGAAACTCCGCATTTGCTTGCTCTGCAGGGTCAGAGGATTGAAGCTTTGATTTGCTTGCGGTGAGCTTCTGAAGCTGCATTTCAAGTTCCGCCAATTCGACTAGAGATTCTCTCTCTGCCTCGGTTACCTTCATTTTAGATTTCCATCCCAAGCATCGGTGTTCACTGTGCTAATTATCGCCTCTAAGCCAAGGGCGCGAATTTCTTCAGCAGCAACTTCCAACCAAACAGACTCTGCTGCGAAGTGTGAAATTTCAACCAGGGAACGAGGCTCGATTCTTGCCTGCTGCTTGAAATCCAATGCGGGGTGATGCTTGACATCGCTGGTAACGAAAACGTCTGCTGAGACTGAGTCAACAAAACTCATCCCCGACCCAGCCACCAAGGCGACGGTTTCAATGCTCTGATCCAAATTCCCGATATAGGAAATGCCCCTCGTCGTCTCGGGCAGTAAAGCCCTGAGTCTTTGAATGAAGTCTGCCAGCGTGGTTTTATCAACCTCGCCCACTCTTCCATGTCCTTCTTTTTGCCCATCCAGGGCTGTCACATTCCTCAACCCAATAGCTTTTGCCAGGGAATCGCTCACCCCATTTTCCACAACATCGGCATTTGTATGCGCGGCGAATAGAGAAACATCATGCTTGATAGCTGATGTCAGCAATTTTCCCTTATATAAATCTTCTCGAAGGGTCTCGATGCCGCCCATAAGCAATGGGTGATGAGCAACCAAAAGCGTGCACTCCTGCGCAATCGCCTGCTCGACAACCTCAAAAGTGATATCAACACTAAGCATCACCCGTTGATGGTTCTTTTCTAAATTTCCAGATATAAGGCCTGGGTTATCCCATGCTTCAGCCAATTCAGAAGGCCAGCGAGACTCAGCCCAAGCTAGAAACTCAGCTGTCCTCATGGCTCACTTCTCGGGAGCTAATCACAGAAGCCAAAGCGAACAGCGATCCAACAACGACAGCTACAAGTGCTCCCGCTCCCCAGCCTGACAAATCCGAATAGCCCTCAAAACCAAGATCCAAAAGCCCTAGCGGATTTTCAATAAGCCAGCCGATGGTCAGGGCAATCAGAAGTCCAATAATTACAACAACGGGATTTGCCTGAGGAGTTTTTGCAAATCGAATAATCAAAGAACTCGACACTAGAGCTGCAATGGCTACTCCACCCATTGTGAATAGTGCTGACACCCAGTCGTTGGTTAGATACTCCGAAACCACCAGGGCGGCAACCAAGACAACCAAACTTGCAGTCTTGAACCATCTGTTTTCGAAATCAACTGACCCAGCAACCAAAACCACCAGCGCCAAACCAACAGCAATTAGGCCACCAACCTGCACCCAGTTCTCAGCCTGCGAAAATTCAAATCCGGAGAGTGAGAATACGGATGCAAGTAACGTAGGCAACGCCACCAAAAGCAAAGCGTGAAGCGTGGAAACTCTCTTTAGTCGACTATTGAATTCCCCGGCAGCCCATGCTTCACGCTCATGGTCTGCAGCAAAATTCGGCTGGTTAAGCAACTGCAAGCTAGTAATCAGCAAAAACGAAGTAATGAAACCAGCAATTAGTGACTCGTAATCAAAGTCTCCGATGCTTACTTCAGAAGTCTCAATTCCACTGAGGATCAAGCCCAGAGAAACAAGGGCCAAAACCCCAAACAACCTCAACAGGGCAAACCGGAGCATTGGTTGCCAAGCAAGCACTAACGCAAAGAGAATTGCGAAAATTGCCAGCAAGCTGATTTCATCAAGCTCATAATCGACAATTAGAGCGGGTTCCACCTCGAGGGCGGCAAACAAATCATAATCACGGGCCAAATTGCTAAACGCTATGAACACCAGGCCCACCGCCAGGGCAATCAAATACTTCCAATAACCGCCCAGCCAGGCCAACTTATTACTCACCGAGGAGCTAAAACTAGTTTTTTGAAAGCTTTGAACAGCAACCAACGCGGTAGCAGCAGCCCCGCCAAGCAGGAATCCAAAGGAAGCGAACTCGCTGGAACCCAGTACTGTCTCATGCAAAATCAACAGAAGTCCAAATGCCGCCACCGCGGCAGACACACCTAATAGAAACTTCGACGAGATCCTCTGTCGAATCTTCGAGGGATTGGTGGTGACCGCCTCATCCAGGGCAGCATCTAGTGAGGCTGCCAACGAAACGGTGCTGAGTTCAGCAACAAGCGTCGAACTTTGATAACTAACCTCAACGCCGTCATCGGTCTCGGTCATTTGAATTCGTTCTTCACTTACCTCGATGACCGTTCCCTGGGCCTCTGGCTCGGATTCCGTTTCGAGCTGAGTTGACTCTTCCTCGAGCTCTTCAGCAACCTCTTCGGAGCTTAGGTCGTCTTCAATAACAGAATTGCCCGCGGGTGTTTCACCTTGCTCCGACTGATCGTTGATTTCGGCGGTGATTTCTTCGACTTCTTCAGTCACGGACTCTGGTTCCGGTTCAATCAATGTTTCTCCGGTGGCTGCTTCAACTGCCTTGAGAGCCTCGACAGACCCGTCTTTGATCATGGCAGCTCGCCAATTCTGAAAGTTTTCTTCGTCAGAAACTCGCAGTGCTTCCTGCTCCTGAAGGATTTTCATGGCTTTTTCGATGCCGTCTTCATCGGCATTCATGCCAGATATGAGCTCGCTCAGCTCCATTTCATCCATAGCCTTCTTGGCCGGGGGATCAAAGGAGTAGTTGGTCATACTCGCTCTCTTAACAATGCGTGGGCCCTACCGGGCTCGAACCGATGACATCCACGGTGTAAACGTGGCGCTCTACCAACTGAGCTAAAGGCCCACCCGTGATACTAGCAAGAAAAGTCCTACTGGGACACCAGTTCTATTGCTTTTTTATAATCCTCAAGCGGGCGCATCTCTCCTGGGCTGGTTACAAACTTGGCAACAACCACTCCGTTTTCATCAATAACGTAGGTGGCTCTGGTGCCATGACCCTTTTCTTCCAGCCATGCATCATAAAGTTTTGTTATCTCACCATGGGGCTTGAAATCAGCCAAGAGGTCAAACTGATAACCCTTTTCCTCGACAAAAGCTGCCTGAGTGAATTTACTATCGACGCTGATTCCCAGAAGTTGAGCGTTTGAATCTTCAAAAATCTGAAATTCGTCTCTGAGCTCACAAAGCTCGTCAGTGCAGGTTGGGGAGAAACTTAGGGGGTAAAAAGCTAAAACAACGGGCTTTCCGCGCAGATTTTTTAGTTCAATTTCCTCACCGTGCTGATTTGGCAGCACGAAATTTGGGGCTACATCGCCGATTTCTATTGACATTAATATTCCTTTCGGGCCAAGTGGCAGTCTGTACCAAGTTACAGGTAGTCTTTGTTCAAACCTAACTCCACAAGAGATTGAAAGCCGAGGGGCTATGACGTTCAACAACCAGGACGCCTTCGCTGTTCCGAGTCCAGACAAGGACCCAAACGAGACGAATGAGTGGCTGCAGTCACTTGATGCTCTCAGTGAACACAAGGGCAGAGGCCGCGCCAGAGAAATCATGCAACACCTACTTAGGCGTTCGCATGAATTGCAACTAAATGTGCCACTGGTTCCCACCACCGATTACATCAATACCATTTCACCTGAGGATGAACCTGATTTCCCGGGTGATGAGCAGATAGAGAGAACCTATCGTGCGTGGATGCGTTGGAACTCAGCAGTGCTGGTTCACCGTGCTCAGAGACCAGACATAGCCGTTGGTGGTCACATCTCAACTTTTGCGTCTTCCGCTTCTTTGTACGAAGTTGGTTTCAACCACTTCTTCCGCGGACAAGACCACCCCTCAGGTGGAGACCAAATCTTTGTTCAGGGGCACGCCTCTCCAGGACCTTATGCCCGAGCATTCCTTGAAGGACGTCTATCAGCAGATCGATTAGACGGGTTCAGGCAAGAAAAATCACACCCTCACGGTGGCCTCCCCTCCTACCCTCACCCAAGGTTGCTTCCTGATTTCTGGCAGTTTCCAACAGTGTCCATGGGACTTGGCCCAATCAATGCGATCTATCAGGCACAGTTCAACCGTTATTTAGAAAACCGTGGGTTCAAAGACCCTTCTGATCAGCAAGTTTGGGCCTTCTTGGGCGATGGCGAGATGGATGAGGTTGAATCCAGAGGTGCATTGCAAATTGCTGCCAACGAGGGTTTAGACAATCTGAACTTTGTGATCAACGCCAATCTGCAAAGACTTGATGGACCTGTTCGCGGAAACGGAAAAATCATTCAAGAATTAGAAAGCTTCTTCCGTGGAGCCGGTTGGAATGTAATCAAGGTAATTTGGGGACGTGAGTGGGATGGTCTGCTTGAAAAAGACCACGACGGTGCCCTTGTTGATTTGATGAACAAAACCCCAGATGGGGACTACCAGACTTATAAAGCCGAAAGCGGCGGATTCATTAGGGAAAACTTCTTTGGACGTGACCACCGAACACGCGCTCTTGTAGAGGGACTCTCAGATGACCAAATCTGGGGCTTGAAGCGGGGTGGGCACGACTATAAAAAGATCTATGCCGCCTATAAGGCAGCAACAGAGCACACTGGTCAGCCAACTGTCATCATTGTGAAAACCGTTAAAGGTTATGGACTGGGTAAGAGCTTTGAGGCCAGGAATGCCACTCACCAGATGAAAAAGCTAACGCTTGAAAACCTGAAGGATTTCCGCGATGAGATGCGAATTCCAATTTCAGATGCCGAATTGGAAAAGGATCCATACCTGCCCCCCTATTACAACCCGGGCGAGCAATCTGAAGAGATTCAATACATGCTTGAGCGCAGGAAGCAACTTGGTGGTTTTCTGCCCGAAAGACGAAGTAAATACGTTCAGTTGGAACTTCCAGAGGACAAGGCATACGCAACTCCCAAAAAAGGTAGTGGGAACCAAGAGGTTGCTACCACAATGGCATTTGTTCGAATGCTGAAGGACCTGCTGAAATCTGAGGGAATCGGTCAAAGACTGGTTCCAATCATTCCCGACGAGGCCAGAACCTTCGGCATGGATGCGTTTTTCCCAACCGCCAAGATTTATAACCCATTTGGACAAAAGTATTTGTCAGTCGACCGTGAATTGCTGCTCAGCTACAAGGAGTCAGAATCTGGTCAAATCCTTCATCCAGGAATTAATGAAGCTGGCTCAGTGGCCGCCTTTACAGCCGCGGGCACGAGTTACTCCACCCATGGTCAGCCCATGATTCCGATTTACGTGTTCTATTCGATGTTTGGCTTCCAAAGAACTGCCGATGCCTTGTGGGCTGCCGGAGATCAAATGACCCGAGGATTCCTGATCGGAGCCACTGCGGGAAGAACCACCTTGACTGGCGAAGGGCTTCAGCACGCAGATGGCCACTCACTTGTTTTGGCAAGCACCAACCCTGCGGTTGTCGCCTATGACCCAGCCTATGGATACGAGATTGCACACATTGTGAAAAGCGGTATCGAGCGGATGTATGGCGATGAACATGAGGATCCAAACGTTATGTATTACATGACCGTTTATAACGAGCCAATGTTGCAGCCATCTGAGCCAGAAGATGTTGATGTAGATGGCATCATACGTGGAATCCACAAAGTCAAAGAGGGCTCCCAGGGAACTATCAAGGCTCAGGTTTTGGCGAGTGGTGTCGCTCTGCCGTGGGCAATGGAGGCCCAGGAAATCTTGGCAACCGTTGGTGTTTCAGCAGATGTTTGGTCGGTTACCAGCTGGGGTGAATTGAGAAAAGATGGATTGAATGCTGACGAGCACAATTTCCTGAACCCGGATTCCACTCCAAAGACTGCTTATGTAAACCAAAAGTTGGCATCCACCGAGGGTCCAATCTTGGGAGTGAGTGACTTCATGCATGCGGTTCCGGACATGATTAGGAACTGGATGCCTAGGGATTACGCAACCCTGGGGGCGGAAGGTTTCGGATTCAGTGACACTAGGCCCGCCGCCAGAAGATATTTCAAGATTGATGGACCTTCAATTGCTGTCAGGGTTTTGCAGCAACTTGCTGAACAGGGAAAGATTGACGCCTCAGTTTCCGTTGAAGTTGCAAAAGAGTTCAAACTAGAGGACGTTCGCGCCGGAACCAGCGGAAGTGCTGGTGGAGACGCCTAGGCAAAATTTCAACCAGGAGGCGCTAGCAGCCTCCATTGAAAAACGCCTGGTTGAAAACCTGGATTGGTTTTCAGAGATGCCGAAAACAAGACAGCTTTCGGTTCTAACTGTTGTCAGCAATGGTCTAACCTATTTCAACCAGCTGCTACAAGGGGCCAATGACTCCACCTTGCTTGCATCACAGGCTTTTGAATCTGCCCCCAGGGAACTTCTTCGTTCCGTTTCACTCCAGGAAACATTGCAGGTCACCAGAGTCATTGCCCATGCACTGGAAGACGCTCTCGGTGAATCGAAGCAACAGCTGATTGATGCATTCGCCAAGGAAACAAGCTTTGCAGCAGCCGATATCTACGGCAGAGCCAGCAGGTCAAGATCCATTTGGGATGACCGACTGGAGGCTTTGATTATTGATGCCGTCATAAGCGGGGAGAGCGACGCTGAGGTAGCAAGCCGGGCTAGTGCACTTGGCTGGAGAGGCCAGGGCGCGATAGCCGTCATGGTCGCACTGGTAAGTGGTGAAATTGATTTTGATCAATACCGCAAGACTGCTCGCCTGAAATCAGCAGATGTATTGATTGGTAACCAGGGCAATAATCTGATTCTCATCTGCGGCTTTCGTGACCCCGACCAAGCAACTGGAGAAAACCTATTTGAGCTTGCTGGCGATTTTGCAACAATTGCGAAGCCAGGTCCCGTGGTGATGGGTCCGAGAGTTGAAAGCATCAACCTTGCACGAAGGAGTGCCAGGGCGGCTTTTGGTGCTATGAAAATTGTCCGTCAGCACAGATTGACCCGAAAGGCAGTCAGAAGCAGGGAATACCTCGCTGAGAGAGCCGTGCTTGGTGAGGCAGAGGCACAGAGAGCTTTGGTTCGCGAGGTTTATCAAAAGTTGCAATCCTCAAGCAAGCAACTGCTGGAAACGCTTGAAGTGTTTTTGGATCAAGATGGGTCAATTGACAAAACATCTCAGGAGCTATTGGTGCACCCAAACACGATTCGCTACCGCCTAGGCTCAATTGAGGAGTTGTTGGGACTAGACCCGCTCTCCCCCCGAGGCCAACACACTCTAAGAATCGCATTCACTCTCGGTCGTGTTCAAACACAACCACCTAGTTGAGGACTATCCTGAAGCGCATGCGTTACCTGTTATGCCCAGGGCAAGGAAGTCAGAAGCCTGGCTTTTTGAAACCCTGGATAGAAAATGAGTCATTTGCCTCTCTAATCGGGCAGTATTCAGAAATCACCGGCCTTGATTTGATCCAACTGGGAACCGAGGCAACTGCTGAAGAGATTGCTGAGACGTCAATCACTCAGCCACTGATAGTCGCCGCCAGTATTGCCAGTGCTCGGACAATATTTGTTGATCAGATCAGTTCTCACTTCGATGCGGTCGTAGGCCATAGCGTGGGTGAGTTTGCTGCCGCCGCCCTCTCTGGAGTGCTGACTGACGAGCAAGCACTAACACTGGTTAGCGCCAGAGCGCAGGCAATGCAAAAAGCTGCCGAGGAGATTGAGACAGGTATGGCTGCAGCAATTGGCCAAGATCTTGCCGAGCTTGAGAGGTCTTTAGGAGACTTGCAAATCGCTAACTACAACGGAGCTAATCAGTATGTGGTGGCTGGAACTAAAACTGACTTGACGGCATTTATTGAAAACCCCCCTGCAGGCTTTCGAATAATCCCGCTAAGCGTCTCGGGAGCGTTCCATACATCGTTTATGAATCCCGCATCGGAGTCTCTCCAAGAAATATTCGAATCAGTAAAACCCAATGACCCCGAAATCACTGTTTTTTCAAACAGGGATGGACGACCTGTAACGACGGGCGAGGATTTTGTTGCAAGCCTTTTGAAGCAGGTCAGTTCTCCAGTTAGATGGGATCAATGCATGGAGAGCATGCAGGAACAAAGCAAGTTCGCCGAACTCGCCCCCAGTGGGGTTCTTTCAAACCTGGTGAAAAAAACTATTTCTAACGCAGAGATATATGCCTTGAAATCTCCCGATGAATCTATAGACTTCCGACAATGACTGAATTAAGGGTTGCCACACCACAGAAGTATTCCAAGATATATTCCCTTGGAGCTTCCCGCGGGAGTCTCTCAGTGACTAACGACGAAATAGCGGGACCAATAGATTCCAGTGATGAATGGATTCGTCAGAGAACTGGAATAATCACCAGAAGCAGAGCTAACGAAGAAGAATCTATGGTCTCCCTAGCTGTCGCGGCTGGTCAAGAGGCCATCGAAAAGTCCGGAATTAACCCTGAGCAAATTGACCTGGTAATTGTCTCAACGATTTCCTTCCCGTTTGCTACTCCGGCATCTGCTCCCCTGATCGCCTCAGAATTGGGAATCCCAACAGCCGCCGCCTACGACATCAGTGCAGCCTGCGCAGGATATTGCTACGGAATTGCCCAAGCAGATTCGATGATTCGTTCAGGCCTAAGCAAATACGCCCTTGTGATCGGAGCCGAGAAACTCTCTGATTTTCTAAACCCTGCCGATAGGACAATCAGTTTCTTGCTTGGAGATGGTGCTGGAGCTGCTGTGATTGGCCCCAGTGACACCCCCGGAATTAGCAAAAGTGTTTGGGGCAGTGATGGAAGTCAGTGGGACAAGGTGGGTATGACCAGCTCGATTTTGGATTTCAAGGCTGGCGGCGAGTGGCCAACTCTGATCCAGGAGGGTCGCACAGTTTTCAGGTGGGCAGTTTGGGAAATGGTAAAGGCCGCCAAGGAAGCTTTAGTAGAAGCTGGAATCACAGTTGATCAGCTTTCAGCGCTTGTCACCCACCAGGCAAACATGAGAATTATTGATGAGTTTGCTAAGCAATTGGAAATACCAGACTCTGTTGTTGTTGCCAAGGACATCGAAACTACTGGAAACACCTCAGCAGCTTCGATACCTCTGGCCATGCACAGGCTATTGACCGAAAAGCAAGTTGAATCGGGTGGCTTGGCACTGCAGATCGGATTTGGCGCCGGGCTTGCCTATGCCGCTCAAGTAGTAGTACTCCCCTAAAATAAACCGAACAACCCAAAGGAGAAACAAATGGCTCACAGCGAAGCAGATGTACTTGCAGGTCTTGCCGAATTAGTAAACGAAGAAACCGGTATCGCTGCAGACTTGGTTCAGCCTGAGAAATCCTTCACAGATGATCTAGACATCGACTCAATCTCAATGATGACCATTGTTGTAAATGCAGAGGACAAGTTTGATGTAAAAATCCCTGACGAGGAAGTTACAAATTTGGTGACCGTCAAAGACGCGGTTGACTTCATTGTCGGAGCCCAAGGATAACTTGCGAAGAGTAGTTGTCACAGGCATTGGTGCCACCACTCCGGTCGGTGGCACCGCCCAGCAGAGCTGGGAGAATTTATTAGCTGGAAAATCAGGGGTTAACAGCCTTGGCCAGGAGTGGGTTGAGCAGTACCAGTTGCCAGTGACCATTGCTGGGGAGGCCATGCAGCCCGCTTCGGAGGTGCTTGCCCCGCATGAAGCGAAAAGATTAGACCCATCTAGTCAGTTTGCTCTAATAAGCGCAAGAGAAGCCTTCGCAGACGCCGGATCACCGGAAGTTGACCCAGTTCGAATGAGCGTTGACTTCGCAACTGGAATTGGTGGCGTTTGGACACTGCTTGACGCCTTCGACACCCTGAAAGAACGTGGACCGAGACGTGTGATGCCGATGACGGTTCCGATGCTGATGCCAAACGGTCCGGCTGCTGCAGTTGGAATGCACTTTGGGGCAAAAGCCGGAGTCCACACGGCAGTCAGTGCTTGTGCCAGTGGAAACGAATCGATTGCCAACGCCTTCCACAGGGTGAAATCAGGGTCTGTGGATCTTGCGATTGCAGGTGGTGCGGAAGCGGCCATCCACCCACTACCAATTGCGTCATTCGCTGCAATGCAGGCATTGAGCAAGAGAAATGATGATCCAACCCGGGCTTCCAGGCCATACGACGTTGATCGGGATGGCTTTGTGATGGGCGAAGGCGCTGCTGCATTAATTCTTGAGGACTACGATTCTGCCGTTGCTCGTGGAGCAACCATTTACGCCGAAATCGTGGGGGCTGCGATAACAAGTGATTCCTATCACATCACTGCCCCCGACCCCGAGGGAGAGGGAGCCTCTAGAGCAATGCTGGCAGCCCTTGCAGAGGCGGAAGCCTCGCCATCGGATGTGCAGCACGTGAACGCTCACGCAACCTCTACCCCAGTGGGTGATATTGCAGAGTTCACGGCTCTGAAAAAAGTATTTGGCAAAAATATTGATGATCTTGTGGTGAGCGCAACAAAAGCCTCTACCGGTCACCTACTAGGAGGTGCTGGTGCAATTGAGGCTGTGTTTACGATTATGGCACTGAGCACTCAAACTGCCCCTGGAACGATAAACCTGGACAATCAGGATCCAGAAATTCCTCTAAACGTTCCAAAGACGAGTGCAAGCCTTGAAGCTGGAAAAATTGCAATTAGTAATAGCTTTGGATTTGGCGGACACAACGCAGTTCTAGCTTTTCGCTAACCAACCTTAGGAATCACCGAGACTGACTCGGTATCTATCTTCAATTCATCTAAACGGTCCTGGTGGGCGAAACCCATCATCTGCCGGTAAAGGGCATTGTGAGCTGAGGGATTCTTACTGAGTTTCTCAGCAAAATTTTCCAATTCATTTTCTGGGATTAGCACTCTGCCAATTTCGTCAATTAATTGCCGTTTGATTCCCAAGCCCGGGACGCAAAGAATACGTGTTCCCATCTGATTTTCAACTAAGTGCTCAATTTCAAAATGTATGCCCCCAAGCTTGAATAAACGTGACGCGAGAATTGAACAGTCATAATCGTCATCGAGAACAACTGAGGCTTGAAATTGACTGGCAATGGCAGGTTGAACCCGCCACTGATTTTTTTGGACTAAATCGGTTAGTTCAGAGAGGTGCTTGGCAGGCACGCCAAGTAAGCGCAGTTCAACTGCCATATTCACCTCCTCAGGTACGTCTTCCCCTACGTCCTAACGAGATATAGTCAGCCTAACCCCGAAAAACCAAGCAAGTCAAAGGTTTTTCCGTTGCGACTCTTGCTCCAAAAGCTCATCCAGGTCTGAAAGCTTCCGCATGCTGTAGACAGCTCGAGAGATTCTTGGGTTTGATATCAGGCGATCTTGGTGGGTGTTTATGAAATTCCAATATCCTGCATTCACGGGACAGGCTTGCTCGCCAACCCGCACTTTTGGGTCAAATTTGCAAGAACCGCAGTAGTTGGTCATCTTGTTTATGTATGCGCCCCCGGCAGCGTATGGTTTCGTGGCCATCATTCCACCGTCTGCATAAAGACTCATGCCCACGCTGTTCGCAGGCATCACCCAAGGTGTGCCGTCAACAAAGTTATCTACCAACCAGTCGTTGACCTGACGGGGATTGAAGCCCCTCTGCATTGCGATGTTTCCTAGGATCATTAGCCTCGGTATGTGGTGAACCCAACCGCGTTTGGAAATATCGTCAATGGTTGAACTCAAACAATTAGAGTCAATGTTTTCAGCTTCTAAATCCAACCAATTCTCAGGCAAAGGCTGATTAGCGCCTAATTCATTTTTATTGACGTAATCCTCGCCAAAGTGCCAATACAGGTGCCAAACATAATCACGCCAACCTATTAGCTGCCGAATGAATCCTTCAACACTCGCAAGCCTGGCTTTGCCCTGTCTGTAGGCATTCTCTGCTGCCTGTGCAACTTCTAGAGGGTGTAACAGCCCCATATTCATTGGAGCACTGAGCAAACTGTGACTCATCGCCCAGTCTTCACTGAGCACAGCATCCTCATAAGGGCCAAACAAGTCCAAACGATTCTCAACAAAGTGATGCATTGCCTGCAGTGCCTCTTCCCTACTCGCGGGAAATAACCTGGGTCCATCAATGCCTGAAAAGCTGACGCCATCAGCTTCAAGCTGATTTAGATCCGCTCTAACCTGAGCATCAATTTCATCTTCAACCACCATCCAAGGTTCACTCACTCCCAAACTCGACTGCTTGGGAGCGGGAAGCCGATTATCGTGGTCGTAATTCCACTGGCCACCTTCGGGTTGCGCGCCATCCATCAGTAACCCTGTTTTTGTTCGTTGTTTCCGATAAAAATCTTCCATCACCAAGCGCTTACCAGCCTTGGCTTGGACGTAGTCAGCAAAATCCTGCTCACTGGCAACAAACCCGCGGCTTGGCTCAATGGTTGTTTCCAGGGTATTGACGAATCTACGCAGGTTGTAGCTGGTTGGATTAACGACTGAGCTAACAGAAGTGACCAGATCTTTATAAGATTCGAGCTTTATAAGCTCAACTTCTGGATCTAAAGCTCTGTGCCTGATTGCAGAAAGAATAAGGTGTGCCTTCTGCCGATGGTATCTACGCTTCCTAAATTGCGCGGTGACTTCGGGAAGCAAAAGCTCCTGCTCCAACTGGAAGTGCGGACCAAGTTGATCTGCAAACAATAACTGCATCCATACTCCCTCTGTGGCTATAACATTGGAACCAATATGAGCAAGCTTTACTTCCGCCACGGTGCGATGAATTCAGGAAAGTCCACTGCATTGCTGCAGGCCGCCCACAACTACGAGGAGCGAGACCAGAGAGTTCTGGTCGCCAAGCCAGCGGTTGATGTCAAGGGAGACCGAAACATCATCAGCCGCCTAGGGGTGGTTAGGGAAGTAGATCTGCTTCTGACTCCTGAAATAAACCTTAGAGAGGCTTTTCAGACCGTGGCCAAAGATGCCTCGATTTCAAATACCCCCATTGCCTGTTTACTGATCGATGAATCGCAGTTTCTAACGCCAGAGCAAGTTGACCAAGCATTGGAACTTGCCGTGTTGGACAACATTCCAGTTCTGGCCTACGGAATCCGCACAGATTTTCAGACCAAGAGCTTTCCTGGAAGCAAGAGGTTGCTTGAAATCGCTCACAGCCTGGAAGAGTTGAAAACAATTTGCAGGTGCGGCAGAAAAGCCATGTTCAACGGCAGACTCTTTGATGGAAGCTTTGTTTTCGATGGTGACCAGGTTGCAATTGATGGCGTAGAAGTAACATACGAATCTTTATGTGCCGATTGTTACTTAAAAGAAAAAGCTTTAGCCAACTAGGGTTTATTGTTTTTTCTCAAGGAGAAAACATTGACTGCAAATTTTTTAGAACGCATTGAACAATCCCAGCCGTTAGTTTTGGCGGGTGGCTATCTTTTCGAGGCTGAGCGCAGGGGTTATCTAACCGCTGGCGAGTTTGTGCCAAAGATAGCCCTTGACCACCCAGAAGTGCTAACTCAGATAACCACCGACTTTATCCGAGCTGGTAGCGACATCGCATTGGCTTTCACCTATAACGGCCACCGCGAGAAAATGCGCATCATTGGCGAGGAGCACCTTTTAGAGCCCCTGAACAGAGCTGCCATGAGGATTGCCAGGAAGGTTGCCGACGAACAGACAGAGCTGCTTGGAAGAAAAATATACGTTGCCGGCAACATCTCCAACTCCAACATTTTCGACCCAGAGGATGAGTCCTCCAAGGACGCAGTTAGAGAGATGTATCGGGAGATGATCGGCTGGGCCAAACAAGAGGGTGCTGACCTGATTCTTGCCGAGACAATGTATTACTTCGAAGAGGCGAAAATTGCCCTTGAAGAAATCCAGGCAGCTGGTTTGCCCTCAATTGTGAACGTGGCGGTGTTTGCCACAGGAGAACTTCGTGACGGCTACTCCCCCGCAGAAGCATGTAAAAAGCTTGCCGATGCAGGAGCTAACGTGGTGGGTACAAACTGCTTCCAAGGCCCAAACACTATTAGGCCAATTTTGGAAGAAATCACAAAGGCCGTTGGCGATCACCCTGTTTGCGGAATGCCCGGAACCTACAGAACAACTGAAGAGCACACAACATTTTTCAACTTGCCCGATGAGGGAAACACCGCATCACTCCCTCATGAGCGCACTTTCCCCGATGCCCTAGAGGCTCAGAATTCCAACAGATACGAAACCGCTGAGTTTGCAGGATACGCAAACTCGCTTGGTGCCAAGGTAATCGGTTTGTGTTGTGGTGCAAGTGTTATTCATCATCGTGCGGTGAGTGAAACGCTAGGAAAAGAGAGTTATTTGTCCAAATACTCCCCCGACATGACCAAGCATTTTTTGTATGGAACCGATTCTTCGCTTTCCAAGCACATTACCGACCACGGAAGTAACGCGTAGCAAAAAAAATACAAGAAACTCATCATTTAGTTGTGTTAGATTTTTTACTATCTAGCTTGAGGAGGCGATGTCCATACCGTGGACCATCCGTATTTAACTTCAACAAATAACTCTGCAACTTTTATCAGTTCAATGCCGAACTGTGATGAAAACTTGTCTGCCGGTGAAACTTGTTAGTTGATATCGGCCTCATAGCTTTGGGCATTGCCGTGATTGCGGTAATAATCTCAATCAACGGCTATTTCGTGGCTCAAGAATTTGCGTATATGGCCGTTGACAGACCAACACTTAAATCAATGGCCGAAAAGGGAAACACTGGAGCCACCAGGGCCCTTAAGGTCACCGGAAAAACCTCATTTATGCTCTCAGGGGCCCAGCTTGGCATCACAATAACGGGCCTGATGGTTGGTTATGTTGCCGAACCTCTGGTTGGCGAATCGCTTGGAAACCTGTTGGGCCTAACCGGCATACCGGTTGCAGTTGGCATAGCTGTAGGAACAGTTTCAGCTTTGGTCATAGCAACCGTGGTGCAAATTATTTTTGCTGAGTTGTTTCCGAAGAACTTGGCTATTTCAAATCCCACCCCGCTTTCAATAGCTTTATCAAGATCAACGCTTATCTATATGAGCCTTTTTGGCTGGCTTATTACGTTTTTCGACAAGTCCTCCAATGCACTTCTAAAACTTATTAGAGTCGAGCCGGTCCATGACTTAGATGCCAGTGCTAACGCGAGTGATTTAGAGCATTTAGTAGAAGACAGCTTTGATAGCGGAGATCTGCCCGAACAGTTATTTGTGTTGCTTGACAGGATTTTGGATTTTCCCGAGCGCGATGTTGAGCACGCAATGGTTCCCAGGTCTCAAGCGGATTACTTGCAAGCTACCTCCACCGTCGCAGACGCGAGGGCTCTCATGTCTGTTTCTCACACCAGGTATCCAGTAATCGGAGAAAACGACGAACCTCTAGGAGTTATTCAACTTGATGACCTCTTGGGGTTTTCAAATAAAGACACTACCCCGGTGACCACTCATATGCGCTCCCCGCTTGTGGTGCCAACGGTGATGACTCTGCCCGAAGTGCTGAAAGGCATGCTGGAGACAGAGAATGAAATGGCTTTGGTGATTGATGAGTACGGAGGATTTGCCGGACTGCTAACAATTGAGGATCTTGGTGAAGAGATTCTTGGAAGCATTAGTGATGAGCATGACCCCAAAGAAGAGGAAAACATTAGCCAGCTTGCTGAAAATCGCTGGATGGTTCAAGGAAATATCCCAATCGATGAATTGGAAAGGGTATTGGGCGTAGACATTCCAGAGGGTGACTGGGAGACCCTTTCAGGATTGCTAATCTCCGCAAAGGGCGGTCTGCCAGAGGCTGGAGAAAGTCTCGAAATTGAGCTTGAGCGCACCCCAGAGGAAATAACTAACAGCAGTGACACATTCAGTCTCTTGGTGGCCACCATCAAAGAGGTTGATCGTCACGTTCCATTAGAGATAGTGGTTGAACTCATACAGCGTCAACTAGATGAAGCGAGTGACGACGAAGAGGTGCAACCATGATTGATTGGACTGTAGTCATCGTCACTATTTCACTTATTGTCTTGAGTGCTTTTTTTGTCGTTATTGAGTTTTCTCTGATTGGTGCCAGAAGATACCGACTCGAAGAACAAGCCGCTGATAGCGCTTCGGCCCGTGCCGCACTTAGAGGCATGAATGAACTAACCACCATGTTGGCTGCGGCCCAACTTGGCATAACCGCCTGCACCTTTGGATTGGGTGCTGTTACCAAACCCGCCGTGGACTACTGGCTGGAACCATTGCTTCTATCTGCTGGACTACCAACATGGCTGTCCGGTGGAGTTGCTTTCGGTTTATCTCTATTGGTAGTCACTTTTTTGCATCTTGTGGTTGGTGAAATGGCTCCGAAGTCTTGGGCGATCGCACACCCTGAACTCTCTGCAAAAGTAATTGGTATCGCCAGCAGGGTTTATTTGTGGCCAATTAGGCCCTTCCTGAACTGGGTTAACTCAATCGCCAACTCCCTGGTTCGAGCAGTCGGGGTGACACCGGTTGAGAAGACAGCGGTTGGCGGACAAGACGCAGACACAATCCGGCAGGTGGTTGAACATTCCGCCCAACTGGGTGTTTTGGAGCCTCATCTGAAGTCCCAAATCACCGAGGCTATTGAGTTGCAAAGCATTACCGCTGGCGATTTCGCCCAAACAGGCAGAAACATTGTCTCCATCAAGGCTGATGACAGCGTCAAGGCACTGAGAGATGCTTCTAAGCAAACTGGTCATTTGCGTATTTTGGTCAGAAATAAGCGAGATGAGATCAGCCACGTTGTTCACATCAGAGACACTTTGCAGTCACCTCTGGACGCATCCATCAAACCGTTCCTTAGGCCTGTATTTAAAACACACGAAGACACACCGCTGTATGAAATGTTGCAGGATATGAACCAGGCCCGAGTTCAGTTGGCGCTTGTAAATCACTCTGATGGGACGCAGGATGTTGTAACAATCAAGGATGTCATCCGGCGAATTCTGCCAGTTAGCTAAGTCCAGAATTTATCGTCTCAGGGACTGACAGCAATAAACAAAAACGCGGCAAAGATGACGATGTGAAGACCACCCTGAAACAGCGTGACCCGATGCGATGAGACCGTTACGGTGCCAACGACAATAGTGAGAATAAACAGAACTATTTCTGTGTAGCCAAGACCTAAATTCAAATCTACGTCGAGAAACAGCGAGAATATTGCCAAAGCTGGGATGGTGAGACCAATACTGGCAAGGGCGGACCCGTAACCAATGTTGAACCCAGACTGCATATCACCCTGACGAGAGAATCTGACCGCAGAAAGCCCTTCTGGAAGCAAAATAACCAGGGCTATAACCACTGCCACTAAAGAAAGCGGTAATCCGGCATCGCTAAACACGTCTTCAATTGAAGGCGATAGAACCCTCGCCAATCCCACGATTGCCCCCAACGAGACAAACAACAAAACCAGACTCCAAACAAAGGTCTCCCTAGTCGGCGGGAGCTGAAAAGATTTTGTCGACGGTCTTTCAATGTCTTCAAAGTGCTCTCGGTTTCGCACTGTTAGAACCCATAAAAACAGTGCGTAGACGCCCAATGACATCAACGCAACAAAAATCAGTTGGGGCGTTGTGAAACTGGGGCCTCCCGGTCCATTGGTGAATGTGGGTAAAACCAGCGCCAGAGTTGCAATCGTTGCAATCGCACCTAATGCAGCACCACTCCCCTCTGAGTTGAATGAGGATGTTGAGGATTTCAAGGTAGCCGCCACCACAGAGAAGCCAATTATGCCGTTGACCGTGATCATCACAGCGGCAAAAACAGTGTCTCTTCCAAGAGTGGATGCGGAACTCCCGCCCTCGAGCATGATGGAGAGGATAATTCCAACCTCAATCACCGTTACCGACAGAGCAAGGAAGATAGCGCCCCAGACACGTCCCACATAAGCGGCGACAATGTCAACGTGGTGCACTGCTGACATCACACCACCTGCGAGCACAACTCCCAACAAAATCACTCCAAGAGCACCAGGCGGAGAAGACCAGAACAGCACAACGAGCGTCAACGCAAAAACCGGACCAACTATGTGGAACCAAAGGTTGAGCTTGTTGAGTGTCATACACCCAAGCCTAAGCGTTCACGCTGGTGCCCGTGTTTAGAAGAACCCGTCGAAGAGAAATCTAAGTGGGGCGGACGGGACTTGAACCCGTGACCGACGGATTATGAGTCCGCTGCTCTAACCAGCTGAGCTACCGCCCCCTTGATGGGTCGGCACCAGTTTAGCCTGAGAATCGAAGACAACCTTGCAGTTTTGCTAGCGACTAGGCTCAATGCAATGAATTCGATAAAAAATGTTGCGAGACTTGGATTGGGTTTAGCGCTGATTTATGCGGGTATTGGTCACTTCACATTCTCCCGTGTGGAGTTCAGAGCTCAGGTCCCCACCTGGCTCCCGCTAGATGCAGACTTTGTTGTGCTGGCCTCGGGGTTAGTTGAAATAGTCCTTGGAGTCAGCCTGATAGTTCTTTATAGGTACAAAAAACTGGTTGGACTAGCTACGGCTCTATTTTTCGTTGCAATCTTCCCAGGCAACATCTCTCAGTATGTAAATGGGGTTGACGCGTTTGGGCTCAACACAGACTCGGCGAGATTTATTAGGCTTCTATTTCAGCCCCTATTGGTGATCTGGGCGTTGTGGTCCACGAACGCATTTGATTACTTTAGGGCAAAAAAACGCTAGTGCTTTTCGTCTCTATCGTCTGATTTCGAGCTAAAGCGCTCTCGTGCTCTGTTGAAATCATCCTTCACACCGTCCAATTGCTCTTTGAGCTCATCTTTGGCATCTGAAAATCTCTCTTGCAGACCGTAGCGAATCTCATCCATTCGAGAGCGAAGCTCTTGGGCAGATGATCTGAATGAATAGACCCTTTCGCGAAGACTCTCTGAGAGTCTCCCAATTGGCTGGGCATATGATTCGTAGTTGTCCTCTGTAGTGGGTGCAAATTCCCCTAGCCCCTGATAGAGATTTTCAAAGATGTTGAGGGTGTTAGTAATGTCATGCGCCTGAATCAGATGAAGAGAGTTTTCACTCATTCGCTCTAGCTCCTGCTCATCGGCAGTCAAAACCTGCCTAAGTCTGCCGGCAAGCTCCTGGATGTCCTCCGGTTGATACAGGTAGCCGTTGTCGCCCGAGTGGATCAGGTGTGGGAGAGCCATTGCGTCTGCGCCAATAACAGGCCTGCCGCTAGCCATGGCCTCCATTGTGGCAATTGATTGCAACTCTGCAATAGAGGGCATGGCGAAAACACTTGCTCGCTCATACGCTCGAGGCAATTCTTCTTCTGAAACAAACCCTAAGAAATGAACTCGATCCGCAATACCTAGACCTTCCGAGAGCCTTTCAAGAGTTTCTTTCTCTCCCCCGTTACCTACAATTTCAAGCTGAACATCAATTTCCGAGGAGATCTCCTTGATTGCTCGAAGCAAAATATCCAAACGCTTTTCATAATCCAGCCTTCCCACAAACAACACCCTTGGCTCTGTATTGCTGGTTGGAGTGTCGTTTACAAACCTTGAGGCATCAATCCCGCAACTGATTGCCAGAACGTCTGTCAGGCCAGTTTCTTTTTCCAGCAGATCTGCTGCTCGACGCGTAGGGGTGGTGACCTTGTCCATCTTTTTCAACACTCGACCCGTGTCCCACCAACCAAGACGCATTATTGGCTTTTCGATAAACCTTGGAACCCTTACCGAATACCGAATAAGGTTTTCAGGCATTGTGTGATTGGTGGCAATGGTCTTAATTCCGCGCTTCTTTGCTTCACCAACAATCAACCTGCCGGCCATAAGGTGTGATTGAACATGTACGGCATCAGGTTTGAGCTGATCTAGCAACTTACCCATTTTTGCTTTTAGTCCAAACGGGCTCATGGCCCTCACGGAAAGTTCTTTTCTCATCTGAAAAGAGCGGTAGCGATGAACTGTTAGTTCTGCACCATCATGAATCTCAGTATTAGTTCCACTTCTGCCTGGAATTGCGGGTGCAATAACGTGTATGTCGTGACCCCTGCGGGCGAGGCCCGCAGCCAACCGCTCGGCGAAACGAGCGGCCCCGTTAACATCAGGGCCAAAAGTGTCGCAAGCAAGCAAAACCTTCAGCTTGTTTTCCATTTCAGCTAATTCTAATTCTCATTTGTCTGTGGGTGAACTTTTTCCAAAAGATACACACCAATCATGGCAACGATTGCGCTCAATGAGAATGTCACTATGGTCTGAAAACTCGCACCCTCGGCTTCTCCCAAGATCACAATTCCAATTCCAACGGCAACCATTGGGTCAATCACAGTAAGTCCAGCAATCACCAAATCTGGTGGTCCCGTTGCATAGGCATTCTGGACAAACCAGCCTCCAAGCACCGTGGCTAAAACTAGTGCAATACCGGCAGATAGAGTCAAAACGTCATAGTCACCCTGAATCAGTCGCTGAATAATCACCTTTGCCAAAGTGGCTACAAACCCATACAAAACACCCGCACCGAACACGTAATTCAGAGCCTTAGCGGTGCCACCGGTAGTCGCCATGAGAAAACCAAACAACAAAAGCATCAACGCCAATACACCCAGCACCTGCAAAAGTTTCTCGTCGCTCATTTCAACATCGGTTGCGACTCCAGATGCAGCCACCACAAAGCTTGCGATACCGGCCATGGTCAACAAAATTGCAAAAATTGTTTTCGGCCCCAATCGAACGCCGTAAATTCGAGCATTTAGAAAGCTTGTAATAACAAGCGCTACCGCACCTATCGGCTGAACCACAATAAGTGGGGCAAGGGTAAGCGCAGCAAGCTGCAAAACCACACCAATGAATAAAAACCCGGTTCCAAGCAACCAGCGGGGGCGTTTCACTAGTCCCAGAACTTGCCTCACGCTCAGGCGATTAATTCCAGTGCCGCTCACTCTCTGGTGAACGCTGTCATTTTGCAACTGAGCACCCAGTGCCAAACCAACCGCCGCTAACAACGCCAACAATATGGCGATTGCTCTTAGCACTTCTGCTGGTAGCAATTTGTCTCCTAGGTCAACAACTTGTTAAGCCTACTTAGTGAATAGCTATATTCACCCAATAGCATTTACTTATGGCAATCAGACCGATACAAATTAAGGGCACCGATGTGCTTCACAGGCCCGCACAGCCAATTGAAAACTTTGATGAATCACTCGAAATTCTGGTTCAAGACATGTTTGAAACCATGGAAAAAGCACCCGGGGTTGGCCTTGCCGCACCACAAATAGGGGTGGGTCTATCGGTTTTTGTCTATGACTGGGAAGACGATGATGAAACCCATCATCGCGGGGTTGCAATCAATCCAGAGCTAGAGCTTTTCGGATCTGAGGAATTCAACCCGGATGAGCACATTGAGGGATGTCTAAGTGCCCCAGGGCTCAGGTTCCCGCTGCAGAGGGCTCCAATGGTGAGACTGACTGCGTTTGACATCCAGGGCAATAAATACACTGAAATCGCTAAGGGATGGCTTGCCAGAATCTTTCAGCATGAATTTGATCATCTGCAAGGTTTGCTTTATCTGGATCGTCTGCAGAGCGAGTATAAAACTGTGGCTGAACAAGAGGTGGCCGAACAAAACTGGCCAGCGGGTTCAAGCTGGATGCCCGGTGTTGATTATGAAACCCCTTAGAAAAACATTCTGATCAACGCCGACAAAGCTGCTGCAGAGGCAATCACCACGATAAATGGCATCCTCAAATACAGAAGCCCTGCAGCCAGAATTAGAGCTGGTAATCGACTATCAACAGTTACAGCAGAATCTGTGGTGAAACCCTGAATCGCGATAAGAGAAGAAAGTAAGCCAACAGTAATCGCGTCTGCAATCTCTCTGAATCTGGGGTTGGAAACGTATTTTTCAGGAACCAGATAGCCCAAAAACTTCCAACTGAACACCGCCAGAGAAGCCGCAATCACAGCAAATGTCACCTCTTCCCCCAATACTGAATCACAGCCGCAACTAAAGCCCCCAAAAGCACCGGAATGCCAGCTGGCACTATCGAGATGGTTGCCAAAGCCACCACAAAAGCTGCAAGCCCAATGAGCTTAAATTTTGAACTGCTCAGTCGCGGCCAGACCAAACCCAAAAACGCTGCGGCAGCGGCGCTGTCTAATCCGTAATTGGCAGGATCTCCGATTTGGTCTCCCAATAAGGCTCCAGCAAGAGTCATGAGATTCCAAAAAATAAAAACACTGACTCCGGTCCACCAAAACCCACGTTGCTCATCAGATTGGCTACCCTGAGCGGTGGCGACAGCGGTTGATTCATCGATAGTCAGCTGGGCGGATAAAAGTTTGGAAATCCCCGGCATTCCAAGAACCGGAGCCATTCTTAATGCATAGAAGCCATTTCTGACACCAAGCAACCAAGCACTGGCAATTGCCGTTGGAATCGCCGCCATGCCACCGGTTGCAACCACTCCGACAAATGCGAATTGACTTGCTCCGCTGAACATCAAAAGGCTCAGCAACATGGTTTCTAAGATTGATAGGCCGGCGGTTACGCCTAGGGCTCCGAATGACACTGCGTAAATCCCTGTAGCCATGCCGATTGACACGGCTACCACAGGTATCCGATTCATTAAGCTCCGATCGCTCCCCGGGCTGGACTCGAACCAGCAACCCTTCGGTTAACAGCCGAATGCTCTGCCAATTGAGCTACCGGGGAATGGTGCAGGAAAACATTATCAGATAAACAACGTTACTTGGACTGAAGTTCTCTTCGTTCTCTCTCTAAATCCTGCAAATGACGTTGAATCATCTCTGTTTCCTTCTGATGAGTCTCTGGGTCGAACCTCCTGAGAGCGGTTAGGAGGTCTGATTTCTCTCGGTTTAAAGCATTAATCATGGCTCTCTGAATGACGCCGTCCGCGTACTTTTTCAACGACTGTTCATCCTTGGCTGGCAGTGAGGCAACAGCGAGCTGCCTAAACAGTTGTTGGTCTTGCTCTCGGACTGCATTTCCAACTTGGTTCAGCCAGTCCGGCATCTGACGTTGATCAACCAGGTCGGTAAGGATGATGGCAATCTGCTGGAGTTGAGAAGAACCAAAACCAGCCGAGGTGATTCTGGCCAATTGCTCTGAATCGTAACTTGTTGGAACCTGAATCAAAACCTCGGCAATGGCTCGCTCCATGCGATCAATCTGTTCAGATTCGACCTCTGGCTGAGAATCGAGATTCATGGATTGAACAGATTCTTTTTTGCTCACCTTGCTCTGGTTTCCAATCATTGGCTCTATTTCAGAAACCTCAAGCGAAACCCAATCTGCAAGCTTTCGCATATACCCCATGCGTAAGGCAGGGTCGACAATCTCGCTAATTACTGGAGCTGCTGATCTGGCCGCAGCAACCCTGCTTTCAAGCTGCACTAAGTCAAATTGATCAATCCGGTGCCGAATGACAAATTCAAAAAGCGGTCTTTTTTGATCAAGCATCGAAACCACTGCGGAATCCCCCCGCTGCTGCCTGAGATCTGCGGGGTCTAAGCCATCGGGTCCAGTGGCCACAAAAGTCAGAGCATTGAATTTTTCGCTATCTCCATAAACCCTCAGCGCTGCCTTGGTTCCAGCAGCATCGGGGTCAAATGTAAAAATTACCTCGGCTGGTGAGTCTCCTGAGCCCATTAGCAATCTATTTAAAACCTTGATGTGTTCTTCACCAAAAGCGGTTCCACAGGTTGCAACCGCAGTGTCGACTCCAGCTAGGTGGCAGGCCATCACGTCTGTGTATCCCTCAACGACAACCACTTGGCGTTTTTTTGCAATTGCCTTCTTAGCAAGGTCTAGGCCGTATAGCACCCTTGATTTGTGATACGCGGGTGTTTCTGAAGTGTTTAGATATTTTGGTCCCTTGTCATCTTCATACAACTGCCTTGCCCCAAACCCCAAAACCTGATTATTTGCATCCCTAATGGGCCAGACCAGTCGGCCTCTGAATCTGTCATAAACTCCGCGATCCCCTTTGGAGACCAGGCCTGCAACTACCAGTTCTTGTTCACTAAACCCCTTGGCCCTTAGATGGTCAGCCAAATTTGACCATCCCTTGGGTGCATAACCAACCCCAAAGGCATGCATAGAATCAGAATCAAAGCCTCTTGAGATTAGGGTCTCCCTAGCCGTTTTTGCCTCTGTTGATTCCAGTTGCTGCTGGAAATACTCACTAGAAAGCTGATTCGCCTCTAGCGTGCGAGCACGTGCCTGCACCTCACCGGTGTCAACATCGTCGTAGTGCAATTGATAGCCAAATTTGGCGGCAACTCTTTCAACTGCCTCTGCAAAACTTAGCGACTCGATTTCTTGCAAAAACTTATAGACGTCTCCTCCGGCTCCGCATCCGAAACAGTGATAGTAGCCCTGTCCATTTCTCACATTAAATGAAGGGGATTTCTCATCATGGAACGGGCACAAGCCCTTGAGGGAACCAACACTTGCTGGTTTTAGAGACACATAGTCGCTGACTACGTCCACCAAGTTTGCCTGGGCCTTCAGGTTTTCGATGTCCGATTGGCGTATCTTTCCAGCCAAACTAGACCTCCGTTCCTAAGATCTCTTGGTGCAAAGCATGGGCGTGAGCATCAGTCATATTGGCAACACAGTCCACAACCGCACGTTTTTTCGCCTCGGGGCTATTTGCATTATCGAAATAGTATTGGGTCACTCGGTCAAAGCCAATTCCACTGTCATAAATTGCATCGGCTAACTCAATTAGAAGCTCTCGTTGTGCTTGGTAGTAATACTGGCGGTCATCGCTTGTCATCAAAAAAGTTGCAACCAGGCCCTTTAGCACGGCGATTTCCTCGCTGACCTCGCTGGGAACAATCAGATTTTTCTTATATCGATCTTTTTGTAGTGAAATGTTTAGGT
>CAJXMQ010000005.1 GCA_913056225.1 uncultured Micrococcales bacterium
TCCAAAGACAGACAGAGATTTAGAAAGATACTAATGGCAAACATTAAGTCCAAAATCAAGCGTATTGGCACCAACCGTAAGGCTGAAGAGCGCAACAAGGCCGTTCGCAGCGAAATGAAAACCGCTATTCGTGCCGCTCGTGAAGCAATCACCGCAGGCGACAAGACCGCTGCTGAGCAGCACGTGAAGCTTGCAAGCAAGAAATTGGACAAGGCTGTTAGCAAAGGCGTGATTCACAAAAACCAGGCAGCAAACAAAAAAAGCGCCATCGCTTCTAAGCTTGCAAAACTCAGCTAGTTTTCGAACTAACCGCTAGTAGCAGCTGCTCCAAATCATATTCAGGGTGACGTGAGCCTCCCTTAACTTTTTCATCGGTCGAGGCAATCAGCCCAACCAAATTTTCCAAAGAACTTTCACTCCAGCCAGCCAGCTCACCTTTTAGTTTTCGAAGTTGCCAATCCGCCATTCCGATCTCGCTCGCGGTTGCTGCTGGATTCGATATCAACTTAGCCAACTGTCTGGCCTTCATAGCCACAGTCGCAACTAGTGGCACGGGATCAATGCCAGTGTCCAGAGCGTTTCTCAATAACCTCATTGATGTTTGCAAGTCTCCCGCGAAAGCCGCATCGACAACCCGAAAGGCAGTGGTTTGCTCCCGTCCACCAAACAAGGCATCCACTGTCTCAAAATCAATCTCACTTTGATCGGAATTGGCTAACTGAGAGCAGGCTGCGCCCAGTTCAGCCAGATCGTTTGCAAATGTTTGAGTCAACAACCTCTGCGCATCAGCTGCTATCGTTTTTTTGAATTCCCGAAATTCCGCCTGGATAAAGCTCAGCTTGTCTGAATCACGCTTCAAATCCTCACAATCAATCTGCTGAGATTTAAATTTAGCCAAATCTCTGTTGACCGCCGCTGCCCCCTTCAGTCGAACCACGACAAAGGTCAACTCAGCTGGATCCTGGGTGAATTTTTGAAGATCCTCAACAAGTGCCTTGTTTGGGGATTGAATGTAAATAAGTCTTGGCTCTGCGAAAAGCGAGGGGCTTGCCAGATTTAGAAGCTGTCCCGCTTGATACGCATCAGCGATTGTGTGTTGCTCAAACTGTGGGTGTAGTTCACTCAGCAACTTGCGGAGTTTTTCAAATCCCCTATCCGCGAGATAGTCATTGGCGCCCATCAACAAGCTCAATGCTTCCAGCTGAGCAGAACGGAACGAAATTTTTGCCACCATCAGAGTTTACCCGTCGCGAAAACTTTCAACCCCTCGGTGGAGTCAATGCCCACCATTCCCTGAGTGTCGGTTCTCAGAACAGTGCTTCCGACTGATTTCAGCTTTGAAATCAATGAGGTATCTGGGTGGCCGTAGCTATTTTCCCCCACTGAAATTATTGATAGCTCGGGAGATAGGGACTCATGAAATTTATCGCTCTGATCAGCACTGCCGTGATGGCTCACTTTGAGAACAAGAGGTTTTTGTGAATCGACTCTTCCCTGTAATCCCTGTTGCAAGATTTGGTCTTGTCTTTCCCTACCAATATCTCCAGTTGCAAGCACTTGCAGCTTTGGTAATTGAATTATCGCCACAAGTGATGCATCGTTGGCGTCCTCAGCTCCGCTTGCGGAAGTGGTTGGTGAAAGTATTTCCCAAAAACCGTTACCAAAATCACCACTTTTGCCTCGTGAGGCTACCGTCATTGGAACATTTCGCTCCTTCATAAACTCTGTCACCCGATCAACAGCCTCACGTTGATCATTAAACCCAGAAACTAAAACCTTGCCGATGGAAACTGCATGCAACCCTTCAATTCCACCAACGTGATCAAAATCGAAATGGCTCAGCATCAGAACATCGATGTGGTGAATTCTGTTTGATCGCAAACAGGCCTCAATCAATCTGGGATCCCTTCCGACATCAATCAGCATTGTGTTTTCATTAGATCTGATAATCAGTGCATCACCCTGACCGACGTCGCAATTGACGACCTGAGGCTTTTGATCTGCGAATTGATAGACCCGCAACTGCTTTTCAATGTAGCCAGCGGTTGAACCCGCGACCAGCAAAATAATCGTCACAACTGAGAGTGTTTTATATCTCTCACTCAAAACCGCAAGGCTGATAGCAAATGCTAAAACCACCGCAAGAGCTAGACCCGTGAAGTCATTGGGCCAAGGAAGAGTCGACTGAGGCAATGGAGCCAAAGTGTTTGCCACCCTAGCTATCCACCAGGTTCCAAAACTTGCCACGAGACTCAACAGAGAACTAATAGCCGGGAAAACCGGTGAAAGGAACACTGCGGTGATACCCAACACGGTAACCGGTGCAACAACAGGCTCACTCAAAACATTGGCGATAACTCCAAACACTGGAAGCTCTGGCTGCAGCATCAGCATCACCGGGATGCAATAGAGCTGCGCTGAGAAGCTAACCGACAAACCAACCGCCAAGGCTTTGGGAAGTCTATGCAGTTTTTGGTATATGGCCGGAGCCAGGACCAGTATTCCGAGGGTGGAGAAAACGCTAAGAGCAAAAGCAAAATCAATACATAGCCAGGGATCAAAACTCAAAAGGATAATCATTGATAAAGCGAGCGCTCGCAGTGGCTTAACCCCACGACCCAACCACATCGCAACAATCACTGTTGCCGCCATGAAACCCGCTCTCAAAACACTTGGATCAAAACCAACAACCAGCACATAAATCACCAACGAAAAAAGTGCCGCAACGAACCTTGTGGTTCTGCGAACTCTTAATAGGCCAAGTCCGAAATAAACGCTGGCTAGAACTATTGCGCAGTTTGCTCCGCTGACAGCAACAAGGTGCGTGAGAGCCACCTTGCGCATATTCTCACTGGTCTGTTCTGATAACAGAGTTCGCTCCCCTACAGCCAAACCAGCAACCAAACCCGCACTATCTGGATCTACTCCGGCAAGGTTTTCTAAGAAGCTAGAACGGATTTCGCCAATTACGGATTGCAGATTTTGAGGTTTAGAAATCAACACCGATGGCTCCATCTCGGTTGCAATGAAGTGGCCTCTACCCTGTTGCCAGTTGGCTTCCAATGACAATTTGGATGCATACCTCTCCCCCCAGCGGTATTCACCGTTTTCGCCAATTAGCGATCCAAGAGTTGGTGAAAATTCCGCTGATTCAAAGACCACCCAGGTTTTGAATCCATCGCCATACGGTTGACTGTCTGACTCGACTCGAAACTCGCCTTCTAAAACAAGACGATTTTCAATCATGGAAAGCTCTGATTCATCCACTGCGTCGAAAACTTGAAGGGTTGATACGGTCAATCCAATTAGGGACGTGGCAATGGCGAAATTAAGCAGTCTTCGCTCATGGAATCTGACCGCAACCAGCACCATCAAAAAACTGATTACACCAATGATTGGCGAGAGTGTGAGCTCAATAATTCGAGCGAGCCAAACACCTGCGCTCAGTGCAATCAAAGACGAATCAATTCCCTGATGTTTTCAATCATCTTTGGGCCAATGCCGCTCACCTCAACCAGTTGTTCTACTGAGCGAAACCGGCCAATTTTCTGTCTGTGGTCAACTATTTTGGAAGCTATGGACGGGCCTACGCCGGGCAGTTCGTCTAGTTTTTCAACTGATGCCTCGTTGATGCTGATCTTGGAATCTTGTTCCTCTGTAAAAGTTTGCTCAGAAGAAACTACTAGCTGCTCACCATCTATCAAGATTCTCGCCAGGTTAACACTCTGGGAGCTAGCCAGTTCACTGAAGCCTCCAGCCATTTCGATTACATCGCTCACGCGACTACCTAGCTCGAGTTCATATAATCCTGGGCTGATGACTTCTCCGACCACGTGAATATTGATAGCTGCGGAGGACTGAACCGGTTCGGCCTGGGCAACTGGTTCGAGAATTCGTTCGGTTTCCATCCTGGGCCATAGAATCCAGCCAATCAAGATTGCAACTGAAGCCACCAGAGCTAGTTTCAACTTGCTGGTATTGACAATCAGTTTCTTGGCTTTTTCATATAACTCCACAGAAAAAAGCTAGCCAAATAGCTTGGTCAGAAAATCTCGTGGGTTAATTTGTGGAAAAGTTAGCTGATTAGGAGTTTCTAATTGCAATGTTGACAAGCTTTGGTGCCTTGACAATGACCTTCACAATCTCACCATCTCCGATAGCCCTTTGGACATTCTCGCTGGCACGAGCGAGCTGTTCTAGATCTGCTTCTGAGATAGCAGAGGAAACCTCAAATTTATCCCTCAGTTTTCCATTCACCTGGGCAACCGCAACCACGGTGTCTTTCACTAGAAGCTCTGGCTCAACATCTCTCAAACCAGCAAGCGCCACCGGAGTGTTGAAACCAAGGGCATGCCACATGTCCTCTGCAACATAGGGTGCAAACAAACTCAACCCCTTGGTTAGCTCCTCGGCACCCTCGCGAACCGCAGGGTTGGAAGCTCCCGACCCTGAGTCAATCGCCTTGCGCAAGGCATTAACCAGCTCCATTGTTTTGGCAACCGCAACGTTGAACTTAAAGCTTTCAATACTGCTACCAAACTCATTCAAAAAGGTGTGGGTGGCAATCCGTACGTCTCGATCTGGCTCCCCTGCTTGTTCAACGCTAGTAACATCCTGAACAACTCTCCATGCCCTGGCCAAAAACTTGCTGGAGGCCTGCGGCGAGACATCTTTCCAGTCAATATCATCCTCTGGAGGGCCCGCGAAGCTCATTGTTAACCGAATCGCATCAACACCGTGCTCTTCGAGCTGATCCCCAAGCTTCACCAGGTTCCCTCTTGATTTGCTCATCGCAGAGCCGTCCATGAGAACCATGCCCTGATTTAGCAATCTACTGAAGGGTTCTTCAAAGTCCACCATTCCCATGTCGAATAGAACCTTGGTGAAAAAGCGAGCATACAGAAGGTGCAAAATTGCGTGCGTCACGCCACCGACGTACTGGTCAACCGCACCCCATTTGGCCAACTCGTTCTGGTCGAAGGCGAATTCCTCGCTATTTGGAGAAATGAACCGCAAGAAATACCAACTGGAATCCACGAAGGTATCCATGGTGTCGGTGTCGCGCTTAGCTTTTTCGCCACACTTAGGGCAATCAACGTTTACCCATTCCTCGGCCCCACCTAAAGGAGAAGTTCCCTTAGGTGCCAAGTCAAGTCCCTTGCTATCCGGAAGCTCCACTGGAAGCTGATCTTGCTCTACTGGAACCTCGCCGCAACTTGGGCAGTGAATGATTGGAATCGGAGTTCCCCAGTACCGCTGCCGCGAAATCAACCAGTCTCGCAACCTAAAAGTCTTGTCGCTGTCACCAGTTCCACGTTCTCTCAGAATCTCAACTGCCTTTTCAATGGCCTGCTCTTTGTTCAGGCCATTCAGGGCTCCTGAGTTAATTAGGGTTCCATCGCCAGCAGTGGCGATTTTGGAAACTGATGGATCCTCTTCGCCGGTGTCAACAACCGTGTTGATTGGCAAATCAAACTTCACCGCAAACTCCATGTCGCGTTCATCATGGGCGGGAACTGCCATGATTGCACCGGTCCCGTAATCAGCTAAAACATAATCGCTTGCCCACATAGGCAATCGCTCCCCATTGAGTGGATTGATTGCATAACGATCTAGGAAAACGCCTGTTTTTTCCCGATCGGTCGCCAATCGGTCAATATCGCTAGTTTTCTTTACGGAATTTAGATAATCGTCAAACTTGTTCTGAGTTTCTTGGCTTGCTCCCTCTGCCAACTCTGCAGCTAGATCGCTATCTGCTGCCACAACCATGAAGGTAGCCCCGTACAAGGTGTCGGGACGTGTGGTGAAAATTTCGATTGGTTGCTCACGGTTTTCAACCTCAAACTGCACCTTTGCACCATAGCTACGACCAATCCAATTGCGTTGCATGGATAGAACCTTTGAGGGCCAATTGCCCTCCAGTCCATCAAGGTCATCTAGCAGTCTGTCTGCGTAGTCAGTTACTTTGAAATACCACTGGGTGAGAGCTTTCTTGGTCACCTCTGTGTCGCAGCGCTCACATAATCCAGCGACTACCTGTTCGTTTGCCAAAACTGTCTGGCACGATGGACACCAGTTCACATTAGAGTTTTTTCGATAGGCCAGACCTTTTTTATAAAACTCTAGAAACAACCACTGGTTCCAGCGGTAGTAAATCGGGTCGCAGGTTCGCAAAACCCGGTTCCAGTCAAAGCTGCACGCATAATTCTCCATCGACTTTTTTTGCTGGTCGATGTTGTCATATGTCCACTGCCTTGGGTCTAAACCTCTTTTAATTGCGGCATTTTCTGCTGGCAGCCCAAAGGCATCCCAGCCAATCGGGTGCAGCACGTTATAGCCTCGCTGAACCCAGTAACGAGAAATCACATCTCCCAGAGCATAAGCCTCCGCATGCCCCATGTGCAGGTCTCCGCTTGGGTAGGGAAACATGTCCAAGACATACTTCCGTGGTCTTGGATCATCCTTGTCTCCGCTGTCAAAAGGTTTTTCCTGTTGCCAATATGGAAGCCACTTGGCTTGGATCTTTTGAAAATCGTATTCTGTCTGGGTCAATCTAACCTCTGCCGTTCAACCTCTAAAGGTTACCAACTTACCGAGCCTCCGATGGCCTCAACTAAAGCTTTTGCCTTCAATTGCATCTCTAAATACTCCCGTTGAGGATCACTCCCCCAGGTAATGCCCCCACCGACTCCAATTGAGAATTCCTCCCCGGTTTGAATCAGGCTACGAATGGTCATGGCCAATTCACTGTCGCCGTTATTGGCAATCCAGCCAAATGCCCCCGAATAAAGCCCTCTGGCGGAGGGTTCCGCGGAGGCCAGAAAGCTAACTGCAGAGTGCTTTGGTGCACCAGTCATCGAGCCCGCCGGGAACAGGCTGGCAATAGCCTCAATGGTTGATTTGCCGCGGGCCAGCTGGGCTTTGACGGTGGAAACTAACTGATGCACACTGCTGAAACTTTGAAGCTCAAAAAGTTTTTCGGTAATTACCGAATCAATTTCGGCAATTCGAGTGAAGTCGTTTCTGACCAGATCAACAATCATGAGATTTTCGGCAAGTTCTTTTTCATTGGCCAGCAGTTCCTCGGATATCCTCAAATCCTCAGCTTGGTCGCTGGACCTGGGCCTAGTTCCTTTGATTGGAGACGAGCGCATTTCGAATTTATTTGATTGGAAAAATAACTCTGGCGAGATTGAGACCAATTGAGTTGACCCAAAGTTAATCAGTGACGCAAAAGGTGATGGGTGCTGTTTTTTCAACTTATAAAAAACATTGATTGGATCAGTTTCTAATCGACCACGAAGCTGGGTGGTAAGGCACAACTGGTAGCTTTCACCTTTTTTTATCTGCTCCTGGCAATCCAATACAGACTGCAAGTATTCACCCTCATTACTGAGCACTGACAGTTTGGTCTTTATGTCCTCATCGACCATTAGGGATTCACCACCAGTGAGCGCAATTCTCAGAAAAACAGAATGCTTCCAGTTGTCAAAGTCACTTTCAGAGGGGAAGTCTCCAATCAGCCAGCATGCTTTCTCTTGATGGCCAAAAACCATCGCCCGATCAACTCTTATACCCAAAGATTCGCCACCGTCACCTATGCCCATTTGAGCTAGGCCCATTTCATAATTCAGCGCCACCACTAAACCGGGACGAAAACTAAATGGGAGTGATAAGTCATCAGTTGGGGTGTTTAGTTTTAGCTCAGAAAAGCTAGAAAAGCTGAAGCTTTCTCCAGAACCAATAATGGAATATGGCTCAGAGTTTTGCCGTCTATCAAAATAAAAACTAGTTCCTAATTTTGAATACAGGGAAAGGTAAACGTCATCTGGGTTGTACCACCAGTTAGTTAACTTCTCCGTAAACAGCATTTTTGATATCCCTAGCCTCGTAGTCTAGAGCTAGGAAGAGAGGATTCGGCCGTGGGCGTTGAAGGTGATTTCCTAGTCTTTGACTCAGGAAAACTTATCAACTTTGATAAGACCGACAAAACTGCACTTTCCGTTGCAGATTCGTGGTTGGTTGAAAATGGTCGCGTTCGCTCACTGGATAAGCACTTCCAACGCTTTGAAAAATGGGTAACTTCGATTGAGGATTTCCCGCAAGGTCTGATGCAAAACTTCTTTGACTCTGTCTCAGACCATCTCCCAACTGAGGGTGAGTGGTTTCCGCGTATCGAATTCAGGCAGCAGTCAAAATTAGGAGACAGGCTTTTCCTCAGAATTCGTAGATCTCCGGAGAGAACCTCAAGTTTGACTCTTTGGAGCTATCCGGAGCCTGACCCTAGAGAAAATCCCGAAGTAAAAGGGCCTGATTTATCGTTGTGTCAACAAATTCGTCGAAAGGCAAACCTGCATGGAGCAGATGAAGCTGTTTTATTGGATGAAGACGGATTCATAGCTGATGGTGCTCTGTCCAGCATCCTCTGGTGGCGGGGTGATGTTTTGTGTGGGCCTGATGAATCAACTCAATGGCTTGATTCGATTACCCGTAAAGAGCTTTTCAACCTGGCAACTCAGGCTGGGTACCAAACTGTTTCCGAAAAATGCAGACCGGAGGACCTAAATGGTTTGGAAATTTGGAGCGCTTCTAGCCTGCAGGGAGTTCGAGGAGTAGAAAAATGGGGAGACTTAAGAGTTGGAAGCCCGCAAAAACTTACCTCTTTCAGAAAACGACTTGCCCTTCTTGGCGAACAAATTCGATAGGCAAGAGAGCTTTTTTGTTGAGTTTTGAGGCAATTTTGAAAAAACACAGGCTCAGGGTTTCTAGGTAGTTATGTGTGGAAGATTTGTAATTTCAAAAACTAGCGTCCAACTTGCTTCAGAGCTTGGGGTCGAGAATGGCTTTCAAGGAACGCTTCCAAGTTTTAACATAGCCCCAACTCAATTGGTTCCAATGCTGCAAATTGAAAGCGTGCCAGCCCTAGTAGAAGCCTCTTGGGGATTAGTTCCTCGCTGGTATGACACTCCCCCAAAGAATCCTCTAATAAATGCTCGGATAGAGACTATTTTGGAAAAACCAAGCTTCAGAGAAGCTGTTAGAAACACAAGGGCGGTGATTCCAGCCAGCGGTTATTTCGAATGGAAGCAATCTGCAACTGGCAAGCAACCAGTTTTCATTCACTCTGATGAATTGTTGTTATTCGCAGCAATTTATGAACCAGCTAACCCACTAAGCAATAACCGTCCAAGTTTCAGCATCATCACCAAACAATCCGCGCCCGAGATCGAGCAGATCCACGATAGGAACCCGGTAATGCTGGAAGATGTCAGTCAGTGGCTAGATGCTGATGCAAAACCAGAATTACTCATGTCGAACATTGCCGAGCAGTCAGACCGAATTGCTAGCCAATTAAGTTTTTATGAAGTGAACAAATCAGTTGGTTCGGTTAGCAATAACCACCCCGGATTGATCAAACCAGAATCAGAACAAAAGCTGTTCGATTAACTCTTCACAATGTCCACTTAATCTCTTACACTTTTATTCGAACAAATGTTCGAATAAGGGGATATTAATTGATTCAAGTCGATGAGTCGGTGGCAGTTGTAACCAACCACGATGGTCAGCCAATTTCCATAGATTGGCGAGGTTCCAGTTACCTAGCAAGTGGCGCTCCGGTGCGCTGGTATGCCCGCAAAAGCTGGTGGACGGAAGCAGGTCACGCACCTAAAGGAATTGGTCCGCAATTGGTTGAAACCGAGATGTGGCGAGTCAGAGCCCACCACGAATCTGACGGTGGAGTTTTTGAACTTAGGCATAACTTGCCAGAAGACGAGTGGAAGTTGGTGCGAATAATCTAGTGACTGGATTTGCACACCTAAATTTCGCCTCTGCCTACTCTGCCCATTACGGGGTGAATAAACCAAAGCAGGCCGTTGAATTTGCAAAAAGTCTTGGCTTTGACGCTCTAGCAATAGTCGATAGAGACGGTCTCTACGGTGCGGTAAAACACATAGGTTCATGCATTGAAAACAAAATTGATCCGATTGTTGGGGTCAACCTTGAGGTCACCGATGGAATATCGCTTGGCAGGGTGGTTATTTTGGCCCACGGTCATAACCGAGGAGCGGGCTGGAGCTCAATTTCTCGAATTATCAGCAAGGCTCACCAAAAAAAGAAAAATCAATCACCCTCAATAGCTCGCTCGGAGCTTGCCGAACTTAGCCAGCAGGAAATGGCAAATTGCACGGTGTTGCTCGGTGCAGATAGCGATGTTGGTCAAGCTCTACTGTTAGACCCAGCCAGAGCCTCTAGATTGGCCGATGAGTGGCTTAATTACTTCAATACCCGTGGAAGTCTTGCCATAGAGGTTTTTACCCACCTGACCGAACCTGGGTCTAAATACTCGGTGGAACACGCTAGGTCTCTCGTCTCCATTGCCGAATACAAAAAAATACCTGCGGTGTTGACCAATGCCGCTCGCTACCTGCAACCAGATGATGCACTAACTGCCGATGTGTTGGATTCAGCTAGATATCTGGAGCCACTTGGCATCTTTCTTCCTCAACCGAATGCTCAAGCTTGGCTAAAACCTGCAGCCGATATGTTCTCACTGGCGCTTGAGATTACCCAGCAGACCAGATTGGCTAAAAAACTAATCTCCACCACTGAACAATTGGTCGACAGGTGCCGGCTGGATCCTGTTGAGGACTGCGATTGGGGAAACCCAAAAACACCGGAAAGAAGCCTTTTAGGAATAGAGGGGAACCCTTTTGAAGTTTTGTGGCAAAAAACCCACTCCGCTATCAATTCTCGCTATCCGGATGCAAAACCCAGCTTGGTTACAGAGGTACAACACCAACTTTCAAAAGAGCTGATAACAATCAACAAGCTGGGTTTTGCAACATTTTTTCTAACCGTTGCAGATGTGGCTCAAATGATTCGGGATATGCGGATACGAATAGCCGCTCGTGGGTCAGGTGCTGGATCTTTGGTGAACTACCTGCTTGGCATAAGTCATATAGACCCCATCTCTCAGGGGCTACTGTTTGAGAGGTTTTTGTCCACCGAACGCTCAACACTTCCCGACATAGACATTGATGTTGAATCGGCCAGAAGGCATGACATTTATAGAAGCATCTTCAAGCGCTACGGAGGAGACCGAGTAACGCTGTTGTCGATGCAGTCGACATATCGCGGTCGTGGGGCCATAAGAGACAGCGGGATGGCTCTTGGGTTAGATGAGGATCAAATAGACCAGATAGCTAAAAGCTCCTGGAGGTTTAGCGCCGCTGGCTTTAGGGCAGCGCTTGAGATGAAGCCAGAACTTGCCAGAGTTGCAAGCCAGGTTGAAAAAAATCGCAAACTAAACCTGCTGGTGGATCTAACCCAAAGACTTGATCGCCTCCCCCGGCATATTTCAATGCATCCCTGCGGAGTAATCCTTGGAGACAGCAGACTGCTGCAACTAACACCGACAGAACCAAGTGGTCTTGGGCTACCAATGAGTCAGTTTGATAAAGATGACATGGATCCGATGGGCTTTTTAAAACTGGATGTGCTTGGAGTGAGAATGCAAAGCACCATGGCCTATGCGGTTAGAGAGATTGAAAGAATTGAGAGTAAGCAGCTAGACCTGGATTCGGTGCCGACTGATGACAAAGATGTGTTTGAACTTATTAGAACCACCAACACTCTAGGTATTTTTCAAATAGAAAGCCCTGGCCAAAGAGAGCTAACCGGAAAGCATCAGCCGACTGAGTTCAATGACCTAACTTTGCAAATATCGCTTTTCAGACCGGGGCCTATGAAGGGAAACATGATTTCTCCATATTTGGATGGCAGACATGGATTTATTCAGCCCGATTATTTCCACCCTGATCTGAAGCCGATCCTTGAGCAAAGCTACGGGATTGTCGTGTTTCATGAACAGTTGATGAAAATTATGAAGGTAATGACTGGCTGCACTCTGGCAAAAGCAGATGAACTAAGAAGACAAATGGCCAATCCAGAGGCAAGTGAGAAAATACAGTCCTATTTCAAGCAGAGTGCAATAGCCCGCGGCTATCAAATATCTGTTGTAAATCGGGTCTGGAAGGTTTTAGAGGGCTTCGGAAGCTTCGGTTTTTGCAAGGCTCACGGTGCCGCTTTTGCCTTTCCGACTTATCAGTCAGCTTGGCTGAAAACCCACTATCCAGCTGAATTTATTGCAGGTTTGCTAACTCATGATCCGGGTATGTATCCAAAAAGGCTTTTATTGGCCGAGGCCAGACGGCTAGGGGTTTATCTATTGCCTATTGATGTAAATAAATCAACCGATGAATATCGAGTGGAGCTAAATAAGTCAGAAAAAGCGGTAAGAATGGCGCTTACAGAAGTTGCGGGCATTAGCGCCCCCGAGGTTTCCAGAATCATAAAGTATGCGCCTTTTATAGACCTTGCCGATTTTTATAAAAAAGCTAGGCCCTCCAGAAAAACGATTACTAGGTTAGCGGCGCTAGGAGCCCTAGATTCGCTGGCGGCCAACGCAACCCGTGGTGACCTAATGCAAAAGATACGTGAAATAACCACTAAGCCGGCACCTAGGGTAAACAGCACTCAACAGGAGTTGAACTTTAATGTGGTTGAAACTTTGCCAACCGGTAATCCGCAGATATCAACAGATGAGCAAATTGATTATGAAGTTGGCCTAACCGGTATGGACATAACCGGACATCTGCTTGATAAGTATCAACCAATGCTTGATTCACTTGGTGTCTCCAGGGCTAATGAGCTATCCACTCTTCGCGGAAATACCGAAGTGCTCATAGCAGGGGTGAGAGTTGCCACTCAAACACCACCTATGAAAAGCGGTAAGCGAGTTGTTTTTATAAGCCTTGACGATTCCACCGGTTGCGCGGATGCAACATTTTTTGATGAGGCCCAAAAAGAATGTGCCGATTTGCTGTTCAACAATCGTTTACTTCTGATCTCCGGAAAACTTAGGAGAACTGGCAAAAAAGGGGTCTCGGTCTTGGCAGAGAATGCATGGGATTTAAATCGGCTCTGGATTAAATGGGAAAGGGGCGAGCGCCTTGCAGGCTAACTCACCCCTGACCCTTTTACGAGTTTATTCTTGGTTAAAAATTGCTAGCATTCGAAGAATCTCGATGTAGAGCCAAATAAGCGTTGCGGTCAAACCAAACGCAGCCCTCCACTCGAATTCTTCTGGCGCACCCTGGGCAACACCCTGCTTGATTGCTTCAAAATCTAGGTTCAAAGTGAACGCAGCTAAACCCACTCCGATAAGAGCAGCAATCCAGCCAAACTGTGAGGTGTAGATTCCACCACCACCCAGTAATGCAAAACCTAGGTTGATCATGGCGAATCCGAAGTAACCAATCAGTGCAAAGGTCATGATTCTGGTGAAGCGCTGATTCACCTTGATCCAACCGAAACGGTATGCCATAAACATTCCACCAGCGGTAGTTAGCGTTCCTAGCACCGCACTCTGCACAATTCCTGGATAGGCGGCTTCAAAAATCGACGAAATGCCACCAATGAATACTCCCTGCACAACTGCGTATAGGTAGTAAAGCCAGGGGCGTGTGGTTTTAGAAAAAGCAGCCCACAGGCCAAGGCCCAAACCTACAAACATCGCTGGGAAAGCTAGGGCCTCTAAATTGAAAACCCATGTTCCGGCTGCGCCTAAGACCACCAGAATAAGCATGCCGATTACTTTGGAGGCTGTGCCCTCCAAGGTCATTGGCTTGGTGGATGTTATGTCGGCAAATCTTGCATCAACTTCAGACTGCTCTAATCCCTTCGATGCACTTCGCATCGATTGGTTAAAAACTGGATTGTGTGAAATCGCCACTTCTCTCCTTCAATAACTTTTCTTAGAAGATATTAGGTCAAGTCACTGTTAATTTGCTGGATATGTGCTGAAGAAATCTGGTGCCCTCCAGGATGCGTCAACAGCTCCACTCTGGCACCTGAGGCCCTTAGCTCGGCAGTAAACGCGTCTGTTATGGCAGGTGGGGCAAACGGATCAACATCGCCATTGGCAATAAATACTGTTTTGTTTCTAAGGTCAACCTCGATTGGTTGCCTAAGTGGCTTGGTGGCACCGAACGCAATTACAGTTTTTAGAATTTCAGGTCTCACCATCAACACTGCCAATGCCGTATTGGCACCATTTGAAAACCCGCAGGCACTCAGGTTTTGTTTATCAAACCCGTATTCCTGGGATGCTTCGCTAATGAAATCCTCCAACTCACCAACGGCCTCCAAAACAGAAGACTGAACGAATTCCCCTTGCGGAGTTCTTTCGAAAAAGCGGTTCATTCCATTTTCGCTCACTGTCCCTCTTGGCGAGAGCAAATTGCTCTGCGGGGAAATCATCTCCCCTAGCTGAATCAGATCGTTCTCGTCTGCTCCGGTTCCATGGAGAAGCAACAGAGTTTCCGTTGAATCTTTATCAATCCAAACATGCGGTCTTGCAATGGTCACCTAAACCTCTATTCTCGTAAGCGATTGTGCAATTTGCTCTCTGCTTGGCTCAAGCCATGGTGGGAGTTTCAACTTCTTTCCTAACTCCAGAAGTGGCTCATCAATATCGAAGCCAGGATCATCAGTTGCTATTTCAAACAGCACCCCTCCTGGCTCGCGGAAATAAATACTCTTGAAATATTGCCTGTCCATGATTTCGGTGACTGGAATTCCTTGCTCGGTTAGCTCTTGTCGCCAAGTTTCCATGGTGGTCAGATTGGGAGCTCGGAACGCGACGTGGTGAACGGTTCCACCGGCCTGCAATCCTCTTTCGCGAACACCTGGCAAAACATCGACCAGTGTTCCACTACCACCGTCGCTCATTGCAAACTGAGCCATTGACGAATACTCCTGATTCAATTTCATACCCAGCATCTCTGTCAGCATGATTGCGGTTGGCTCTAACAGTTGCTGGCTTAGCTGAATAGAGTGCAAGCCACGAATTGCCATCTCCGCAGGAATCGAAGCCTCGCCATCCCAACCGGATCTCTCATCACCGCTGGTTCCAACCAATTCAATACGCATACCATCGTTATCCCTTAGCCGAATAACCTCAAGACCGTCGGTGGTTTTGCTAACTTCAAAATCAATTTGAAGACTCTTAAGCCTCTTCTGCCACCAACCAATAGATTCTGCCGGGACCGAGAACGAAGTTGACGTGGTCAGGCCAGACCCTTCAATTCCTGAGGCAACACCGGGCCAAGGGAAAAAGGTGAGAATCGAAGTTGGAGATCCGTATCTATCGCCGTAATAAAGGTGCCAGATATGAGGTGCATCAAAATTTACAGTTTGCTTGACCAGTCTTAATCCAAGCACCTTGGTGTAGAAATCTAAGTTGCGCTGAGGGTCGGATGCTATCGCTGTTACATGGTGAAGACCATGTGGCTTGACGTTTGTAATCACCGTAAAGAAAACCGAATAATGGTTTTCCAATTCCATTGTGTGGAGTTTTATTACCGGTGGACCTGAGGGGACTCGAACCCCTGACCCCCTGCATGCCATGCAGGTGCGCTACCAGCTGCGCCACAGGCCCAAAGCTCCCCAAGTCTAATGCAAAAACTAGCTAACCGAAACTACTGGGCAGTCTTTCCAGAGTCTCTCCAGAGAGTAAAACTCGCGTTCCTGTTCGTGCATCACATGAACAACCAAATCTCCGAAATCCATTAACACCCATCTGGCTGTCTGCTTGCCCTCCAGGACTCTGGCTTTGTGTCCAGCCTCACGCAAAGACTCTTCTACCTGTTCGGCAATGGCAACAATCTGCCTTTCGTTGTCTCCGCTGACCAACAAGAAAATCTCAGCTAAACCAAAAGGTTCGCTCACGTCCAGAGCCACTGGGTTTTCGGCCAATTTTTCCCCCGCAGCCTTAGCGGCGAGCTTGGCAAGGGTCACACTCTCAGCACTAGCGGTCATAAACTAAAAACGTCCATTTCTGTCAAAACCCACCAAAGTCCGATGCCTGCAGCAACAAACATTACGGTTGCTAGGACTCCAAAACCAATTGAAACCATGCGGTTTCTAACAACAATCTTTCCAGGCACAACTATTTCAGGCTCTCTGGCATCCGCCACCATCCGAGCGCTAACCGGATCCACCAATGAAATTTTTCCTGCGACTGTGTCTTGGTGATCCTCCATGTCAAATCTCAAGTCGTCCATGTCGGAGGCAAAAGAGGGCTGGCTATCAGTCACCACAGCAATTGATTCACTGTTGGTGATGATGGATTCAGAGTCGTTATTCGACAGCGAATCAGGAATGGCATCCAAGGTGAAGGTGTTGCTCGATTCTTGGTAAATGTAGCTCTTGCCAGTCAACTGATCAGGCTCTTCAGACGAACCCTGATTTGCATTTTCAATATCTGTTTGAGTTGCATGACTGTGCTCAGTTGGAATTTCACTAATTTTCGGGGAGGCACTTTCCGAAGATGTTATTTGTTGTCCGGATTGCCGCTGTCTAGAGAGATCCTCATCTAACTTTCCCTTTGAGTTCAAATCTCTAAGTTGTCTCCGGGTAAGCGGCTTGGAATCAGGCTCCCCGGGCTCAGCTCCCTGATCAGACGGAACGGAGAATTCGCTAGCCAGTTGAGGAGTCGATGGACTGTCATCAATTTCTTGAGCGGGTTGATACGAGACCTGCTCAGCCTCGGATGACTGCTCAGCAGCGCGCTCAGCTTCTCGACGCTCTCGCCTGGTCTGATATTCCATCTAGCTCCCGTAAAGGTGGTGCTTGCTAATGTACTGAACAACTCCGTCTGGCACCAGATACCAAATTGGTTTTCCTTGCCCCACTCGACCTCGAACATCTGTCGAGCTGATAGCCAGTGCGGGAACTTCTAATTCACTTATGGCCCCATCCGGAGCTTCCGGCAGTCTGAGTTTATGGCCCGGCCTGCTGACCGCTACAAAGTGGGCTAGATCCCAAACACTGTCCTTGTCTTTCCAGGCGAAGATTTGGGCAATTGCATCGGCTCCCGATATGAAGAACAAATCAGCATCGGGATACTCTTCTGATAAATCATTCAAAGTGTCGACGGTGTAGGTGAAACCTGGCCTGTCAACATCGACTCTACTTACCTTGAACTGGGGGTTTGACGCTGTTGCTATGACAGTCATCAGATACCGGTGCTCAGCAGGACTCACCTGCTGTTTCTGCCAGGGAGTTCCGGTTGGAACAAAGATTACTTCGTCAAGCTCAAGCGCACTTGCGACCTCACTAGCGGCAACCAAGTGGCCATTGTGAATTGGGTCAAAGGTTCCACCCATGACCCCAATACGTTGCTTGACCGACATCTACCCCTAGTGGTTCGCCTCACTGGCATCAACGTGCGAGTGTCTGTTTGAAACATCTTTATAACTCAGGGTGACAATACCCAGCACCATAAAGATTCCAAGCGCGATGATTCCGTATGCGATCGCTGGAATCGGCAACTCTTGGTAATGAACAATGGCTCCCTCTGCGAGTAGTTGAAGCATGATTCTCCTTCTGGTTTTGTATAAGTCTAACTGCGAATTTGCCCGTCACCGCGAACTATCCACTTGGTCGAGGTGAGTTCGTTCAGTCCCATGGGCCCACGAGCGTGCAATTTCTGAGTGGAGATACCCAACTCGGCACCCATTCCAAACTCACCACCGTCTGTAAATCTTGTGGAGGCATTGACCATCACCGCAGCTGAATCAACCTCGGAGAGAAACCTCTCGGCCGTCGAATAATCCTCGGTAACGATGCTCTCAGTGTGATGGGTTGAATATTTCCCTATGTGAGTCAATGCCTCATCGATTCCATCGACTGTCTTCACCGAGATTTCCATTGCCAAATACTCGGTGGCAAAGTTTTCATCTGTTGCAAGCTGCGCATCTGGAAAGACCTCTCTGGTTTTCTTGCAGGCGTTGATTGTCACTCCACTGGCTTGCAGGTCTTTCAAAATCTCTAGGCCGATTCCACTCAGTATGTCTTTGTGTAGAAGCAATGTTTCCAAAGAATTGCAAACACTAACTCGATGAGTCTTCGAGTTATTTGCTATGGCAAGCGCTTTTTCAGGGTCCGCATCCTTGTCGACAAAAAGGTGCACTATGCCATCACCGGTTTCGATTACAGGAACCTTGGACTCTGTCACAACTGCTTGAATCAGGTTTGCACTTCCTCGAGGGATCAAAACATCGATTAGCCCTCGAGCTTTCATCATTTCAGCTCCTCCGGCACGTCCAAAGTCATCAACTGTTTGAACCAAATCTTTCGACATGGACGCGTCTGATAGGGCTTTCTGGATCAAATCAACTAGCACGCGGTTGGTTTCAACCGCTGCACTTCCACCTCTCAAAACCGCGGCATTCCCACTCTTGATTGCAAGTGCCGCAATATCAATGGTGACATTTGGTCTTGCCTCGTAGATTGCGCCAATCACCCCAAACGGAACTGTTACCTGTTCAATTCTTAATCCGTTTTTCAACTTGCTACCGCGCCTGACAACACCGATCGGGTCTGGAAACGCGATTATTTCGTTGATCGCATTTTGCAGCGAGCTTATTCTTTCGGAGGTCAAGCGGAGCCTGTCAAACAGAGACTTAGCTAAACCCTCTTTCTCTCCCCGATCTAAATCGGCCTGATTCGCATCCAAGATTCTTTGACTGTTTTCACCCAACAGGTGAATCAAGTTTTCCAACACCAGGTGCTTTTCAGGAGTTGTGGCCTGAGCAAGTTGAGGGGCAGCCTGCTTAGCCGAGATAAGAATTTGTTGAGCGGTCATGATTCCAGCTTATTCTTAGCTTCAAACCAAGTGTGAGTGAATTCTTTATCTGGGATTAGGTGGCAATTTTTCACATCTGTCAGCATCACTGGTATTCCATCTGAGGAAGTCTTCAAAGCAGCAGAAACTTTAGTCAGTGCTCCCCCTGTTCCAAATCCAGTGGATGTGCCAGAAATACTCACGTTTTCTAAGTCCTGCTCACCAGAAATCCTTGCTATCGGCCTCGAATCAGCAAGTTCAGGGGGTCCCGTGTAGATTGCATCAACATCACTCAGCAATATCAACAGGTCTGCCGAGAGCAGCGAAGAAACATTGGCGGCTAGGCCGTCATTGTCTCCAAACCTAATCTCCTGGGTGGCGACAGTGTCATTTTCATTCACAATTGGCACAACGCCCATCTCTAGCAGTCGCGAAAATGCCTGCAAGGCATTAGATCTGGTCTTTGGGTTTTCCATGTTTTCAACTGTGAGCAAAACTTGACCGGCAACTAAATCGTGTTTGTCAAACTTTCTTTGATACTCAGCCATTAGTCGGGCCTGGCCAACTGCAGCCATCGCCTGTGAGGTTGGAAGGTCAGTTGCCCTTGCCGTGAGCCCCAATAAATCTGCCGAGGACGCGATCGCCCCGCTGCTAACAACAACAACATCTATCTGCATGCCCTTGAGCTTGGCCACCAAGTCGCAAACAAACTCGAGCTGGGCGATGTTTTCGCCTGTTATTGAAGAGCTACCAATCTTGATTACGATCAACTTGGCTTCGTTTATTTGATTTGCTTGTTGTATCAACTTTCCTCATCCAAATATTGCTCGCTGACTTTCGAGGCCTCTCTTTCAGCCTGCATCTTGTCTCGCATTCGAGTTCGGCTGTCCATCATCTCGTGGTACTCCTCGCGACGTTGCTTGGTAGTTCTTCGTTCATTTCCGTCAAGCCTTGAATCACTGCCGCGAGGGGTGGTCACCTCAGCGATCGAGCTGATCATTGGCTGCCATTCAAAAATTACTCCGTTTTCAGCACCGATCACCACTGTTGAGCCCGACTTAGCGCCAGTTTTCATAAGTCTGTCTTCAACTCCCAGTTTCGCTAGACGTTCAGCAAGGTAACCAACCGCTTCGTCGTTGCTGAAATCTGTTTGGGCAACCCAGCGCTCTGGCTTCACACCAGTGATCCGGAATATAGGGCCATCTGAAGAGTTTTCTTTCTTTACTTCAAACTCATCACTTGGAGCTTGTTGCACCAAACTGATGATTTCTCTGTATTTCTCCGCTTCGGTCGCGTGCTGATCTATCAGCTTGGAAAGGGCAAAACTAAGCTCTTTCAACCCCTGCTTGCTAATTGCTGAAACTTCAAACACCTGGTGACCCATGGCTTCAAACTGCGGACGAACCATATCGGCAATGGTCTGGCCATCATCTAAATCAACCTTATTCAAAGCGATTAGCTGAGGCCTCTTTGTCAGTGGTTCACCGTTTTCAACCTGGTAGTTATCTAGCTCTCGAACAATCGCTTGATAATCCTTGATGGGCTCTCGGTCTGATTCCAAGTTCGCACAGTCAATAACGTGCAAAATCACTGAACAGCGCTCGATATGACGCAAGAACTTAAGTCCGAGTCCTTTGCCTTCACTGGCTCCCTCGATAAGCCCTGGAACGTCAGCAATCGTGTAGCTTTTCTCACCAGCCTGCACAACTCCAAGATTTGGATGGAGGGTTGTGAAAGGATAATCAGCAATCTTGGGTCGCGCTGCACTCATAGCGGCAATCAGAGAGGACTTGCCAGCACTCGGGTAACCAACAAGTGCGACATCGGCAACTGTTTTTAACTCAAGGACAATGTCACCGCTCCAACCGGGGATGCCCAGAAGCGCAAACCCGGGAGCTTTTCTTCGCTTGCTGGCTAAGGCTGCATTGCCCAATCCGCCCATGCCACCCTGAGCCACCTCCAGTCTCATACCGTTGCTATCAAGATCCGCTAAAACTTCACCCTTTGGGTCCTTAACGACAGTTCCAACTGGAACCTCTAAAACTAGATCCTCGCCACGGGCACCATTTCGGAAATCCCCGGATCCGGCTTCACCTCTTCCAGCTGCACGATGAGGGCGATAGTGGTAATCAATCAGAGTTCCAGTGTTCGAATCTGCCAACAGCGTTATGGAACCACCAGTGCCACCATTTCCACCATCTGGACCGGCCAGCGGCTTATAGCGTTCTCTTTTGACAGACACGCAGCCATTGCCGCCATCACCTGCGGATAGGTGCAGCGTGACCTCGTCAACAAAGCTAACCACTACACCTCCAAATAAAAATGGGCGGACCTTAGGCCCGCCCATAAAATCTTAGTCTTGACTATTCGGCCAAGATGTTTACCACCTTGCGGCCGCCTTTGTTTCCAAATTCAACTGCTCCGGCGGACAGGGCGAACAGCGTGTCGTCTTTACCGCGACCAACGTTTGCACCTGGGTGGAAGTGGGTTCCACGCTGGCGAAGAATAATCTCTCCGGCGTTTACAACCTCGCCACCAAATCTTTTTACTCCAAGACGCTGCGAGTTGGAATCGCGGCCGTTCTTGGTTGAGCTAGCTCCCTTTTTGTGTGCCATCTATGCCTACTTAATCTCGGTGACTTTAACGCGGGTCAAGTCCTGACGGTGACCCTGGCGCTTTTTGTAGCCAGTCTTGTTTTTGTATTTTTGGATAACAATCTTTGGTCCGCGAAGATCTTCTACCACCTCGGCGGTGACCTTCACTTTGGCTAGCGCTTTCGAGTCGGTAGTGACTTTATCTCCATCTACCAACAGTACGGCTGGCAATTCAACCTTGCCGTTGCTCGACTTCACTCGGTCCATTGTGACCAGTGTGCCGACCTCGACTTTTTCCTGGCGCCCACCGGCGCGAACAACTGCGTAAACCACGCTAAACCTCTTTTTTATCTGCTCAGAATTGTTGCAAGCAACAGCGTTGAATTCTATACCCGAATGGGTCTATTGGTCAACGTTTGGACTTGTTTGTTTGCTAGTCACTCTTCTTCGTCTTGGTTTTTTAGGTTTTGACTCTGCTGGTTCCGGCAATGAATCCAGCACCTTGTCCAAAACATCCTTGCTCTCAGGCTGAACTGAGCCTTCAGGCTCATCACCTGCAGCAGCATCGTGAATCCTATTCACTACTGAGCCGAGCTCCTTGGCTTTTTCAGGATCTACAATTTTCTTGGGTTCGGGCTTGGTTTTCTTGGGCTTACTCTCAGTTTTGTATTTCTGATCGTCGTGGATGGTCATTCCCCTGCCCCCACAGCACTCGCAAACCTCTCCAAATGTCTCCAAAAGCCCTACTCCGAGCTTTTTACGAGTCATTTGGATTAGTCCCAAAGAGGTAACTTCGGCAACTTGGTGTTTGGTCCGGTCACGGCTCAAACATTCCATCAATCTTCTCTGCACCTGTTCACGATTTGACTCAAGTGTCATATCGATGAAATCGACGACAACAATGCCACCAATGTCGCGAAGTCTCAATTGCCTGACAAGCTCTTCCGCTGCCTCTAAGTTGTTTTTGGTTACTGTTTCTTCAAGGTTTCCACCGCTTCCGATGAATTTTCCTGTATTCACATCAACCACTGTCATTGCTTCAGTTCTGTCGATTACCAAGGAACCGCCGCTGGGCAGGTAGACCTTGCGCTCCAGAGCCTTATTGATCTGATCACCGATTCTGAAGTGATCAAAAATGTCTTCATTTGACTTGTGTACGGAGAGTCGCTGTTTTAGCTCCGGGGCAACACTTTCAAGGTAATCAGTTACAGAGGCAAGTGTTTTTTCACCTTGAACCACCATTGATTGGAAATCCTCGTTGAACACATCGCGAATAATTTTGATCAACTGATCAGATTCAGTATGCAAAAGCGAAGGAGCTTTCCCCTTTTCGCTCTTTTTGCCAATTGTTTGCCACTGCTCAGTGAGTCTCTTTACATCGAGGCCAAGTTGCTCCTCGGTGGCTCCCTCGGCTGCGGTTCTGACAATCACACCGGCATCTGCTGGTAAAAGCTCCTTGAGGATAGCTTTGAGTCGCTGACGCTCCTTGTCTGGAAGCTTTCTGGAAATTCCATTCATGTTACCCCCGGGGACGTAAACCAAATAACGTCCCGGGAGGGAAATCTGACTGGTCAATCTGGCGCCTTTTTGACCCACCGGATCCTTTGTCACCTGGACAAGCACCTTGTCGCCGGTTTTGAGTGCAAGTTCAATTTTTCTGGGTTGGTTTCCGGTTTCAGCTGCGTCCCAATCGACCTCACCCGAGTACAAAACAGCATTTCTTCCCTTGCCGATATCGACAAAGGCGGCCTCCATGCTGGGAAGCACATTCTGAACCTTACCCAGATAGATATTTCCGATCAGTGACGCTGATTGCGACTCGGCAACGTAGTGTTCAACCAAGATTTGATCTTCCAAAACACCAATTTGGACCTTTTCATGAGATTCCCGAACAATCATTTTTCGATCCACTGACTCGCGACGGGCTAGAAATTCGCTCTCGGTTATTGTGTTGCGCCTTCTCGAGTCTCCCCTTGGCTCTCTTTTGCGCTGACGTTTTGCTTCAGACCTGGATCCATCACTGTCAGCGCCTTTTTGCTCGGTTTTCTGCTCAGATTTTTGCTCTGGCTTTTGTTCCGAGGGTGTTTTCGTGCGTCTGCGCTTACGACTATCCTGCTGGTCTTCCTGTCTGGGTTTTTCCCTGGGGGTTTCTCCCTTTAGCTTTCCGCTTCGAGTGTCAACCTCAGGGGTTGGCAAGTCTGGCGCTTGAAAAAGCAATGAAACTGCTGGTGGCTGGGCAACTTTGGGCTCAGCCTCGGTTTTTTTACTAGGCACTTTGGCTCCTGTGCCGATTTGTCCACAGCCCGAATCGGCTCTAAATCTTTCCTCTTGCGCGGCTTCGCGCTAATCACGGTGGCCCTTCATCTGGCTTCTAACTCCGCAAAAATCTTCGATGTATCTGTGGTTACATCTGGTAACAGCCTATCAACAACATGTAAAAAATGAGATACTTCACTGGTGAGCGCGACAATTCAAACAAATTCAACCGTGAAGCCAGGGATTGTTTATGCCTTAGCATCCATTGTCTTCGGAATTACTGGCTGGATTGCATCTCTAGCTTTGACCCTCGAGCGCATCAGGGTCGCTGAAAATCCCGAAATCACCCTCGGCTGTGATGTTTCGCCCTTTATTTCCTGCAAATCTGTGATGCTCACCGAGCAAGCCTCCCTTTTGGGGTTCCCTAACCCGCTGATTGGCCTGGCAAGCTTTTTTGCACCAATTTTGATTGGTGTAGCCGTCCTAGCCGGCGCGGAATTCAAAAACTGGTTTTGGAATCTCTACCTAGTTGGCAACATCTTTGGTTTTGTTTTTGTTCTGTGGCTGTTTAGTCAAAGTGTTTTTGTAATTGGCTCACTCTGCCCTTACTGCATGGTGGCCTGGATTGCCATGATTCCTCTGCTGTGGATGAACCTTGGATTAGTCTCAGCAAAAGGAGCCCTGGGTGAAAGATTTACCGCTGCAGGTGCGATTGTTTATGAGTGGAGCTGGGTTGCAACAGTTGCAACCTATGTCGCTATCTCGCTTGTAATCCTGGTTGTCTACTGGGATTTGTGGCCAACACTTTTTTAGTCAAACCACAACGCTAGCTCTGTTGCTGCAGACTCTTCTGAATCGGATCCATGCACCAAGTTCTGTTGAACATTTAATCCCCAGTCACGGGCCAAATCACCCCTAATTGTTCCTGGCGCTGCGGTGGTTGGATCGGTGGTGCCGGCGAGGGACCTAAAACCTTCGATGACTCTGTCTCCGGTTAGCTTGCAGGCAAGTGTTGGGCCAGAGAGCATGAACTCAACCAATGGCTCAAAAAAAGGTTTTCCTTCGTGCTCTTGGTAGTGCTTTTCCAGTAGATCCTTCGAGGGGCTAAAAAGTTTCAAATCCTCAATCACGTACCCTTTTGCCTCGCACCTTCTTAATATCTCGCCAATGAGATTTCTTTTCACGCCGTCAGGTTTTATCAAAACAAGTGTTGACTGCATATCAGCT